>PWGE01000201.1 GCA_003554345.1 Candidatus Sumerlaeota bacterium
TGGCGTAATTTTTCAGCAGATAATCCTAATACTGCAAGCATTATACCGGGATTCTTTTCGGCACATTCCTGCATGAACCGGCCTCTTTTTAAAACAAGTTCCATGGTGTCCTCAAAATCCAGGCAGCCGGCGGCATGAAGAGCACTGATTTCTCCCAGGCTGTGACCCAGGACATAATTCGGAGAGATATGAGGAGATTCACGGATAAGGGTTTGCCAGGTGGCAATATTTATAAGAGTGATAGCCGGCTGAAGATTTTTGGTTTCTTTCAAAACAGATTCAGGCCCTTCAAATATTAAAGACTCAAAATCAATACCTGTCCGTTCACCGGCTTTTTGAAAAAGATGGAGTACCAGATCATTTTTTTGGTAAAGGTCTTTTCCCATTCCCACAGACTGTGCACCCTGTCCCGGAAATACTATCGCTGATGCCATAAATGTAATCACCCTTTTTTAAATAATTTCTATTGCGATTATGCTGATATTGTCTTCGCCACCTTTTTGGTTGGCCTGGTCTATGAGATTGTTAACAATACCATTCAAATCCAGTCTGTTCTGTTCAATAATGGTTTTGATTTCATCATCCTTGACCATGGAAGTTAACCCGTCTGTACAGATAAGAAATATTTCTCCGGAGGCAAAATTGTGAGGGAAAATATCAATATCAGCATCCTTTGTGGTACCCAGGGCACGGGTAATAATGTTCTTCCACTGATGATTGCGTGCCTGGGTGTCTGTCAGCAGTTTCATTTTAACCTGTTCCTGTATCCATGAATGGTCTTCAGTGATCTGCAAAAGGTTGTTGTCCTTATAGCTGTACACCCTGCTGTCTCCGATGTTAAAGATGTAAGCCATTTTGTTGTGGAAGCAGACACCTGCCAGAGTAGTTCCCATCCCCTTATAACGGGGCTTACTTGAAGAGAGTTCATATATACGGGAATTGGCTATTTTTACAGCAGAAGAGATGATATTAGAGATTTCATCAAGACCGGAGTCTACTTTCTTCAGCCAGTCTGCATTTTTATCTTTTAATCCTTTTCGAAAAAATTCCTGAAAAAGGTTCAGGGCTTTTTCACTGGCTATTTCTCCGGCATTATGACCACCCATTCCATCAGCAACCATGAATAGCTGATATTCTCTGTCGGCAAATACGGCATCTTCATTTAAAGAGCGCTTTTTGCCGGGGTCTGTATGGTAAGAATAATGAATATCCATCAAAACGTTACTCAAGAATATCGTAAAGTTTTTGAATCAAATCTTCGCGTTGGGCTGCTGACTCTCCTGCTTCATTGAGCTGGTTTTTCATGTCTTCTTTTTCCTTTTCCACTGCAGCAACCTGTTCTTCCAGCTTGTCAACCTTTGTGTTCAATTCCAGGATTTCCTCCTGTTGCTGATTGATAACTTCCTCCTTCTCTTTGATTTTCTCCTGAACAAGTTCAATAATCTCTTCGTTAGTTAAAGCCATAGCGCATACTCCTTATTTAATTTTCGGGCACCTCTAAACGTTGCCCTATCTGAATAATGTCAGACCTGAGATCATTGACTTCTCTGATTGCATCGACAGAAGTATTATACCGACGGGCTATACTGTTGAGCGTATCGCCGGGTTGAACAACATAGGTTTGCGTTTCTCCTGATGTACCGACATCATAATAACTGCCGACATCTTCATCATCAGAGGTCCTTCTGGTATCCTGAGGGGAAGATTCTGCCACCTGTGTTAATTCCTGGTTTACTATGTCTAAACGGTCATCGAGGTCCTTAATACTACTTTCCATATCAGAAAACTTCCGCTTCATTCTGTTGATTTCCTGCAGTTCCCGGTCCAGATTTTCTGAGGATTCTTTGAAGTTGTCAACCTCGATCTGAAAAACAGAATTGATCATATCAAAACTTTTTTTCAGATTTGCGAATTCAGAATCCAGGTTACTCACATTATTACTGAGGGTGTTCATTTTCTTTTCCATAGATTCCATCTTGATATTCATCTCTTTCATCTGGGTTGAAACCTGGGGGTCAGTGCAACTGACCAGTAATATGAGAAATGAAATGAATCCGGCTGGGACAAGCCAGTATCTGTATTTCATGAATGGTATCTCCTCTCTTTATTTAGAATGCATCTTTTTTTTCAGAATTCCCAACTTGCGGGAAATGTCGTCGAATTCCTTATTATATTCCATTAAAACACTCAGTGAAGCCAGAAGAATGATTTTTGAGGGGTGCAAGGCCTGGAAACGCTCTTTGTAATAGTCTACTTTGGCATTGAGTTTTTCAACGGAAGCTTCAAAATAGGGCAATTCGCTTCTGGATAATAAAGTCTTGACCTCATATCCCTCAATTATGATTTCTCTGGTAATCATGTCCTGTTTTTTGTTTGCCATAACCTGTTACTTGGAAGGTTCCTCGCTACTTTTTTCTGAAGTGTTATCTTCTTTTACATTTGAGAGTTTTCCCAGTAATCCGTTTGCCATACTGCTCAAGCTGTTTAAGACCTCTTCCTGGTTTTGCACCTTTTGCTCCAGTTGCTTCTTCTCCTGTTCTAATTCTTGATAGGACTTTGTGAGAGACTTATATTTGTTTTTAAGTTCCTGATGTTCTTTCAAAAGTGATTCAATATGATTAAAAACATCTCCAAATTGAGATTCTATCTGGTTATTGCTCATTTCTTACCTCCCCGAACAGAGTATTATGTATGTTGGTAATATTAAACGTTTTTATGTTCTTTTTGCAATCTTTTTATGCCAATAATCCTTTTATAGTATGCGGGGAGTGAATTCCTTTTTCAGTAATATAAGCTGTAATCAACTCGGCAGGAGTAACGTCAAAAGCAGGATTAAAAACGGGAATATCTGGAGGGGCTGAAGGAGTATTGTGAAAATTTCTTACTTCTTCGGCAGGGCGTTCTTCGATAACAATGCCTTTTCCGTTTGGTGTTGAGGAATCGAAAGTGCTCAGTGGAGCAGCAATATAAAAGGGGATATCATGATGACGGGCGATAAGAGCCAGATTGTAGGTCCCTATTTTATTGGCGGTATCTCCGTTCAGGGCAATACGATCAGCACCTGTAATAATGCAGCCAATGTTTTTTTGTTTTACTGTATAAGCAGCCATATTGTCACAGATGAGAGTGCAGGGAATATTATTTCTCTGTAATTCCCAGGTGGTCAGTCTTGCTCCCTGCAGAAGAGGACGTGTTTCATCGACATATACGTGTACCCTCTTTCCTTTTTGCTGAGCAAAATAGATAACTGATAAGGCGGTACCATAGGCACCTGTTGCCAGTGCTCCGGCATTACAGTGGGTTAA
>PWGE01000204.1 GCA_003554345.1 Candidatus Sumerlaeota bacterium
ATATTGACATTGGCTGATGCCAAAGTTCGGTTCATCCCCACGTGTGTGGGGAACTCATGATTATGAAGGCCATAACATTGATATCCAACGGTTCATCCCCACGTGTGTGGGGAACTCTGTTTCTTATATATTGAATTAAGAAAGCTAAAGGCAAGTGGTTTCCGTTGGTAAAAGCCTTTCTTTAACCATGTGTATCACTTGTGATTGTTATATTTATTCTTCACTTATATGTTTTTCACATTTTGATTCAGGTAAAAATGATATTAGTTTTATTCCATCCATTTCCTTTGGAATACGTCGGTTTACTCCCATGGTAATAAAATCAAAACCCTGTTCATTTGGTGTATTCCAAGCAACAACTACATTTCCTTCTTCGATGCCTTCTTTGATATGTTCTAAAATCATTGATCTTACCTTTACAGAATAATCACCAATATATACACCTGCCCTTATTTCAAGCAACCAGACTGCTAATCTACCTCTTAATCTATCTGGTATATTTTCAGTTACGATGACCAGCATCTCCGATCCCTCTCTCATTTGGAATGGCAGGAGGTAATGACTCTGAGGGTGCTTCTGGAATATTAATATCTCCAGCTGCAAGTACTTCCTCTATTTTAGGGATTATTTTTTTTAGGAGTCGATTTTTCCTAAACGAGTCCCTACATTCCAATCTAACCGCTCTTTCATAATTTGTGTGTTTTTCTGAAGCAACTCTGAATGCAATTGGTACAACAGTTTCGAACTTGAAGAGATCAGCAATATCATAAACAAATGAGCGTGGTTTACCAGTATGTATAAATCCAACTGCTGGAGAGTAACCTGCAGCAAGGACTGCAGCTTCTGTAACTCCATATATACAAGAAGTCGCTGAGCTTAAACACTTATTTTGGATATCACCACTATCCCAATTCTTAGGGTCATATTTACGTCCTTTCCATTCAATTCCATATTGTTTTGCTAGTATTTGATAAAGCTTTTTTACACGTGCAGCTTCCATACCTCTCATTTGCTCTATTGTGTAATCTTCAGGAAGTTCTTCATTGAACCGCATAGCATACATTTTTCTAATTACCTTTTTTCTAAGTTGTTCATCTAGTGCCAACTGTGCTTGGTATAATAAACGATCAGCCCTAGCACCACCCGGCTGTCCTGCAGAATAAAGACGAACACCAGCCTCTCCAACCCATATAAGTAAACAACCTACATCTGAAGCAAGTGCAGCTGCTTTATGTGAAACACGAGTACCAGGCTCTAGCATCAAACATGCTATACCTCCTATAGGTATTTGTATACGTGTTCCAGTTTTATCTACTAGGACAAATGCTCCATCAATTACATCAAGTTCACCTTTTTCCAAGAAAAGCAAAGAGAACCTTTCTTTTATGGACAAAGGTTTTGGCTTAGATAACATATTAGTATCACTATTGTTTAACAGGTTTTATCAGCATAAGTCCACATCCAAAAGATTTCGACGGGCCAATTCCGTCATATAGTGCCTTTGTAAATGCATCAATATCAGTGACCTTAATCATACCGTCAAAATCGATTGTACTTATCCTTATTTGACCTTTTCTTTTAGGCTTTTTAAATTCATGTGTCTCATAACCATCAGCTCTAACATTGTTCCAATCGAACATAAAGCCATTTTTTAGACCTTTTTGATCTAACCACTCTAAACCCTTTTCGTGTACTATCTCTGAAATAGAAGGAAAATTTTGAGGATTGGGATTAGACTTTTTTAGTCTAAATTTTTCATCCATTACAACATCATGTCTTTTATGCTTTCCATTTACATCTTTTCTTGTAACAACAGGATTAGCCCTTAGTGAAAAAAGAAAATATTGTCCCTCTTTGACCTTTGGGGTATATGACTTTACATCGACATTGAAATAGGAGTTATCAATAGAAGGTTTTTCTTTTGAAACCACGTAAAAAGTGGGTACCTTACCATTTATTTCATAGCGATATAAAAAATCCCTTTTTTTATCAGGATCCTTTGAAAATAAAGACCAGATAAGTTGGTGGATACTATAGGTACTTTGAAGCTTGTTCCAAACTTCACTGTCAAAGACCTTCTCTGGAAGAATTTCTGCCTTTGTCATATACATATTTAATTCTCCATATTTATCATTGCATAATATTCGTTCCTTCTAGAGAACTGCCACCTTTTACGACTCAAAATTTCATCATATTTGGATATAACTTGATCTGATCCTATGTTTTCATCTGTATCTTCCCAATAAAATCTACAAAGTTTTGATGTTGGTAGTTCTGATATAAAACCATCATCTTTAAAGGTGGCAGTTAATAATGCTTCTTTGATATTGTTTGCCGAAATAACCTTGGGATCTAGCGGTAAAGCCAATGGGCATGACTTTCTCCCAATAAACAAATTATAACTTGGATTGTTCAATTTGTCTATCAGCTCAGAGAATGAATATGGTGCTTCATCAGCTTTTTTTGAAATGATAATTGTATACAAGCAATCATTATAATAGTCCCTTGTAGAAATAATTGTATTCAAATTATTATCATCCACGCTTAATTCTTCTTTTCTCGAAGAATACTTTCTCTTACTTCTCCCAGGCACTTGAGATGTATGGTAATCTCTCAACATTGTACCATGGGAGTTTACTAAAACAGCATAGTTATAAGAGGAACTCAATTGTAAATGAGCTTCGTCATCATCCCTATCTATACCTAAAGCAGCTGCTAATAAACCAAAGATAGCAGATTTTGAAGGATGGTCAAACGTTGGTCTGTGAGTACCTATAGCTATATCCCCCCAAGATACCATTGGAGCATATATCCGGAAAATCAAGTAATCTTTCATTTGACCCAACTCCATTTAATATCATTGATTTAAAAAATCAAGTAATTCTGACAAACTACCTTCCCCAGTAGCAACATTCATTGTTTTAACTTCATCTGAACATGGTCCATATACTTGTTCCATTTTCATTCTAGTATTTTCTAATGAATCAATTGCTTCACTTAACATATCTGAGCTCGTGATAGGTTTCAAATAGGATACTGCCAAGCTCCTTGGCTGTTGATTACCTTTTTCTATCATTACATAAGATGCATAGGACCTTGAGGCAAAGCTGTTTTGTTTACCTGTTGGTGAAACTTTTGAAGCTGCTTCAACCAGTGCCTTTAATGATTTCGTCACTAGAACTTTTTCACCATTTAAGTTCGATTCCAACAAATCCGTATCAATACATATATATGTATAAAACAGTCCAGAACCAAACTCAGTTTCTCCAAGGTGACCTGA
>PWGE01000058.1 GCA_003554345.1 Candidatus Sumerlaeota bacterium
TATGTGTCTTTACAGGATCTTTCTCACGTAACTCATAACCTCCCGTGTCTATCACCCGAAAGGTATATCCCCGCCACTCTGAAGTTCCATAATTTCGGTCCCGGGTCAAACCAGGCACATCATCTACTACCGCTTTTTTTTGTTCTATGAGCTGATTGAATAGTAAGGATTTACCAACATTAGGACGTCCTACAATCGCCATAACAGGTATTGAACTCATTTTTTACAATTCCTTCATCCAATGGTTTTTACTGGAAAAAAAGGTTAACACAAATTAATGAAAGTGCTTAAAAAGGTATGTTTAATAAAGAAAAAATTAATCGCTGAACTGCCCTTTTTCACCAGAGAAAAGGGGAGCAGGATCAAAACCCTCCGGCCGCACTTCATGCCATTCTCCGTGACGACCCATCAAAGTCACCATAGAAGAGTCACTTTTTTCAAGAAGCATTTTTATAAAATCATATGTTTCGGTCAAACGAAGCGCCCTGAGTTTTTTATCCATCAAGCCTCCGGCACTATCGTCGGGCAGATCATAATAGAGCGGTTGCGCCCTGCTGGAGCCAACCTGGAAGGGATAAGACATCATATGATATCCTTTAGCAGGGTTATAGGTATACGCCGTAACCACACAATTCCCCACCATTTCTTCTGTTAAACGAATGGATAAACGGCGCCGCCCGTTTTCCAGGGAAAGATCACGGGCATATAGCAACTGCCCATCTCTTTCAATTTCCACCATTACTGGCACAAATTCTCTCTGAGATTCAAAGTCCAGGTGAAGCATTTCCCCTGCGTCATAAGCATAATTTTCAGGCTGAAAGAGAAAGGGGTGTTCAGCTATTGATAAGGGTTCCACTTCATAACGAAAGTGATGCCCTTCTACTGAAAAGTTAAAATAAAGAGTCTCCTGATCGGCAGGAGGTTTAAACCGGAAAAAAGAAACCTGATCAGGGGAAGTACGTACATTTTGTCGCTTATACACGGTTTCTCCATCCTCATCTTCAATTCGAAGATGTACCCATTTTGAAAGGGGATTACCGACAGGATCACTTAATACCAGGCCAAATAGATTCTCAAAACCACCCACCACATATCCCTGATGAAGAAAAGAAACATAAAAGGGTTTTTCAAACACAGAAAATGTCACTTCTTTTTCCTGTTTGCCGTGTTCTGTTTCAAGAGACAAAGTGAGCTGAACTTTATCATTTTCCTCCAGATAAGCAGGTAATCGGCTCTTGATTTTCTTACGTTCCGGCCCGATAGTTTCTTTTTCATATTGCAATTTCCTGCCACCTGCTCTCAATTGCACCTGAACATCTTTAGTTGCTGCCCGCAAAACCTCATCTTCAGTTTCCAGAGAAAAACGAGCCCTGAATTTTTCGCCTGGCAAATAAAAAGGTGAGGTATCTTCTATACTTACCGGAAGCTCATCAGACTCATGTTGCACAAACAGGAGACGTCGACTTGTTTGCCCTCCATAGTAAACATACACAAAATACCACCCTTCGGGCCAATCTTCAGAAACCGGCATCTGACAGGAAAACACTCCTTCTTCATCACTTTTCACTTTTTTTTCGTGCAAAGTCTGGTCATCCATATTTTTCAAACGAACCTCTACAGGATACTTCCAGAGAGAGGCTCGAGAAAAAGGATGTTTTAACTCTCCCTTCAATAAAATATCACTCTCCTCCTGATGGGGAGTCTCATGCCATTCAAGAGAAGCAGGAAGATAAACAGGCAGAGAAAGCACAAACTGCTGTCTTCTTCTGTTGCCAAATACCATAACATGGAACGTTACCTCTCCCGGCTGTAGAATATTATCCTTTGCCACAGGGACATAAAGCATTCCATGTTCCGTGGTAAAACCCCTGAAGTCTAAAACCTGCCTGTTATCCTGGTACCCCCTAACCCTGACTCTCATATTTTCAGCAGGAGCATTTGTTTCAGAGGAGTAAAATAGCAAAAGAACTCCTCCATCTTCGCTATGGGAAGGAAGAGCCTGAGGAAGTCGTGCTAAACATATATACTGAGAAAGCAGAGGAGGGGAAAGGAAAACCAAAAATACTATTAAAACAATGGCAACTTTTCTCATTTTCATAGTATATATTATACCTTAAAATAAGAAATTTTAATGGTATAATTGCGAAAATCCCAGTATAAAGGTTCACCCCCATGAAAACCGCTTATTGTGCCTTCCTGATACTGACGGCCTCTCTCCTCTTATCCGAAACTTTTATCAGCGGAATCTGGGTGCACGGTTACAATCATGGATATCTAACTCCTGGTGAAGCCCAAAGAATGGTTGATTTCTGCCATGAACATAATATAAATACCATATTCATGCAGGTTCGAAAATCAGGCGATGCTTACTATGAATCTTCAAAAGAACCCCGGGCTACCAATATAGAAGAAGGATACAATCCATTGCCATATGTCCTGGATCTTGCCTCACAAAAAGATCCTCCTCTTTCTATTCATGCCTGGATGGTTATGAATAAAAAAGGGACACGAGCACAGGAAGAAGATCTTTGCCATAGTCACATTTTAGCACGAAAACCTGAATGTATCATGCGCAGATCCAATGGTTCAACTATCTGGATTGATCCGGCTTTACCTGACGTACAGCAATACCAGGCTGAGGTCGTACAGGAAATTATAAAAGAATACCCGGAACTCGACGGGATCCATCTTGACTACATACGATATCCCGATATTGATGCCGGCTATTCTGAGCCAGTCCTCCAGCAATATATGCAGGAGACCAGGACAAGAGAAGTACCCTCTCCTGATGACCCTGGCTGGAGCAGATGGCGGCGTGACAGGATAACCCAACAGGTCCGGAAAATATACTGGACAATCCAGCAAGTGGATCCCACTATTCTTCTGTCGATTGCCGCCTCCTGCAATGACAGGCTCCCTGAAAGCACTTCCATCAAAATCTCACATTTTCAGCAATATGTACAAAGACAGAAGAGAGAGGAATTCAGAAAGGAAAAGGCAAAAACCATATCGAATTCTTCTCAAAAATCTCTAAAACCACAGAACAGGCCATCTTATTACAGTACCAGCAATATCCATCCCACTCTATTTCAAACTATTAGTAACCATAAAATTCCTGATTCGATTACGGATAAAATAAAGATATCATCCCTCTTTTTCCATTCTCTTAATGCCCGTGTACTGACAAACTCTTTAAAAAACCCAAAAAGTATTAACTGAGCGAAATAAAAATTGAAGCCACCCCGGAAAAAATCAACTCTTTTCATTTTCTTTTATCTTTTTATCACCTTCTTTAATGTGGTACTTTTTCTTGCCGGAAGTGGAATATACCTGGAAATTATTCAGCCAACAGAAAATTTTGCTTTTTTAGAACACCTTTTTTCGCCCCATTTTATCAGCCAGGCTTATCTTTATGGTGGCACTATGGCTCTTTCCCTTATTCTTATGGCATGTCACACTATTTTGTTTGCACGCTACTTTTTTTTTCGATTGACCCGTATTACACTTACTTCTCTTTTCCTTTTTTCCATCCTTCTTTTTATTTTTAGCCTTCATTTTATACTGGTTCCTCAAATAGTCCCACCATGGTGGTTGATTCTTTCCTATCTTGCCGGGGCAATAATGATCACTGCTGTTTGGCGAGGTCTTTTAGCCAAAATATCCGGTGCCTACTGGAAGAAGCATTATCTTCAAGCCAATCATATAACCAATCCTGATAAAGAAAACCTGTTGTACCTGCTCCAGAAAAATTCCGATATTCGATTAGAAAAGAAACTTTTCAGGCATTATATCCTGGATGGAGAATACTCCAAAGCATCTCAGCTTTTCAAAGAGACTGACCTCTCCCGCCTCGACCCCTCTATTCTCCAGGATTTTTTCCTTGCTCATTACCGACTTCAACAGTACAGGCATGCATTGAAAATTGGAAATTATCTTCTCTCTCTTTTTTCAGAAAAAGAAAGGCCTCCTGAAGAGTTTATTGAAAACCTTTTCCTGAGTTGTTACCATCTTGGCCATACGGATCAGGGGCTTGAACTCTATTATACTTACTACCAATCTCAGAAGATAGAAAGACCTTCTCCTGAATTTATTAAAGCCGCCTATACCATTTTAAAGGAACATCATCAATATGAAGAAATCTCGTTTTTTCTGCAAAAAACAGGTTTTACCCTGGAAACTGATGACCTCCGTAAAATACTTTTGGATTTTCTTTCCCATATATATCGAAAAAAAAGGTTCTCCATCCTTGTGGAGATTTTGAACACCTTTTTTTCAGAGATACCCCCTCGCCAGCTTTATCATTATATCCTCCATTTAAAACAACAACCTGCATCAATTAAAGATTCCTATTACCATCTTCTTATCCGTTTTCATCAAACCCAGAAACAAAAGGAAAAATTAAAACAAATTTTAGAAGAATACTTTCTCACCGGCCAGCCTTTCCGTGAAGATTACTACCAGCGCTTAAAAGAAATATCCCCTCTTTCTCAAAAAGAACTGCAACATTTCATCGAACAATATCCTTATCAAATCACTCCTTATAAAGACTATTTTGCCACACTTTCCCTACCTGCGGAAAAAGCAAGACTGATGGAAAAAATTCAGAAAGTCCTTCCCTCAGTACCTTCTCCAGAAGCCAAAAATTTTCAGAGTTTAGCCAATACTCTCAAGAAAGAGTTTCAATCAATTCGCAAAACTGAACTTGAAAATGTGCTGAGCGGCTCTCTGAGCAATCATGACGCTATACGTGAATACCTGCTTTTACTGGCAGAAATGAATGAAGCCACGGATACCTATCATTTTCTACAAAGACTAAAAAGTCATTTTGAAGAAGATCGCCAGTTAGAAAATGTTGTGTGGGATGTTATTCACTCTCATCCCGGTTCCTTTCATATTGGTGAAAACCTGATGAACCACTATCTGCATGCAGGTAAACCCGAAAAAAGTCATAAGCTTATTCAGGTTCTTGCTGAATATACCATGGAAAAAGAGAGGTATTCTTTTGAAAAATACCAGGAGCTCTATAAGCGATTTCCAGATTATATGCCTGTATATCCCTCACTTATCGAAACATCATTTAAACAGAAAAATTATCAGCATGTCACAGCTCTGAGTGAAAAATTTTTCAATACAAAGGAAACAATCTCTCACTACCCACATCTTTATTCTTTATATTTAATTTCTTTAGAGGAAACAGGACAAAAAGAAGAGTTTATCAATAAAACCAAGACGTTTTTATCAGAATATCAAACAGAAAACATTGATCTTATTCGTCTTTTTGTACGCACATTACGTTCTGAACAGCGTTATGAAGAAGCCCTCAACATTCTGCAAAATTTCACCCATTTAAAAACTGTGGTAGAAGTTATAGCCGAACTGGAAGAAGATTATACTGACTATAGAAAACAGGGCTTAAAAGATAAAATAGAGTCAAATAAAGAAGATTACGAAAGTTGTTTCCAACTGGGAATGCTCTATCTTACGGAAAAAGACTGGAACCAGGCATTCATTTGTTTTCAAAAATGCTTCGGATCAAAAGAATATGACCGGCTCAGCCATGCATATGGAGCACTGGCATTAGCTCATAAAAACCTGCTGGATCTCAGCGAAGAACTCCTTTTTCAGGTACAATTACATGACAAAGACATTCCCGCTCAAGAACTCAATACGCTCAAGGAAATTTTTTATGAAACGGGACGTATTTTTGATGAAAACAAATTGTACCATCGTTCGGTCAATATTTACCTGCAAATTTTTAAAATAGACGCTAATTTCCGCGATGTCATGAAAAAAATTGAGAATTATGATCTTTACCTGAAATCACGTAAAAAGAAGATGTGATTGCCAGCTACAATTTGCCAGGCTATTTCCCAACGAGGCATATTATGAAAGTCCATTTTATTGGTCTTAACAGCAGATACTATCCTTACACCCGGGTCAGGTGTTACAATTTTGCACATTCGCTTGAAGAGCAGGGGATCTCAACAAGGGTATATGCTCTTTCTGATGACTATCTTGATCTTCCCGAGGAACGTTTCACTGATGCGCGGGACCGGCTCAAATTAAAGGTGCAAATGCAACTTTTTAAGGACATCCTGCTCAATATTTCGAAGAATGACCTGCTCTATTTTCAAAAAGTTCACCATCATATTGCCGCCCCATATCTTTACGCACGCCTGAAAAATATCCCCTATATTGTCGACTATGACGACTGGGATTTTGACAGGTCCCCTTTTTTCAACCACTCTTCTTTAAACCGGCTCTTTTTTAGAAACTCACATTCCGACCAGATTACTCCCCGGCTTTTATCCGGTGCACACAAATGTATTGTTTCAAGCCATTACCTGGAGAAGACTATCCGCCAGTATAACCCCCGGGTATATTATTTACCCACCGGCGTCGATTTAAAAATGTTTAAGGCTGGTTCATATTCCTCAAACAAGGATAAGCCCGTTTTTTTCTGGAACGGAGATGTATGGGGTGATGTCATCCTTGAAAATCTTATTTTTCTTTTTTCCGCTTTCTCAGAACTCCTTACCCACAAACAATCCTGGAAACTTCAACTGGTTGTTTTTGGATCAAAAGTTCCCCAGTTGAAACGTATTCTTGAAAACAGTTATTCTAAGTTACCTGTAGAACTCATTGAAAACATTCCTCCTTCCAGCATGCCCTCTTACTATGCGGGTGCCACCTTTGGTCTTATGCCTCTACTATATGATGAATCCAATTATCATTGGATTCAGGCAAAAAGTCCCACGAAGCTGTTTGAATACATGGCCATGAAACTTATTCCGGTATGTCATGATGAAGGAGAACCCTCTCATATTATCCAGCATGGTACAAACGGCTATCTTTATCGAAATCGTGCAGAGTTCATTGGTATTTTAAATGATTTATTAGATAATTATAACGAATTGAACCATATAGCAGAAAATGCTTATCAGACAGTCAGGCAAAAATATTCACTTCCTGTTTTAGGAAAACAGCTTAAAACAATCATTGAGGATAAACCCAGGTGAAATATACCATAACACTGGTACAACCCCCTTTACCCATCAATCACAGACATAAAAAAGTGATGCCTCTTGGATTATTATACCTGGCAGCCAATGCCCGAAGGGAATTCAAAGACGATATTGACATTGATATCGTTGATGCCCAGGCCCACAATATAAGCTATCGCACTATCATCCAGAAACTGGTTGAAAAAAAACCCCGTCTCATTGGATTTACATTCTGGACTGCTCAGGCTGATTCTGTTTATCTACTCAGTAAAGCTCTGAAACTATATCTTCCGGACACTCCCATCGTATTTGGAGGAGTTCATCCGACCACTCTTCCCGAGGAAGCAGCACTTTATTCTGACGTTACCATTTTAGGCGAAGGTGAATTCACCTTTCTCGATATTATTCGTCATTTTAAAGACAATACTCTTTCCTTATCAGAAATAGCGGGGATATGCTACTACGACGAAGAGAAGAACCTTAAAAAAACAACTCCGCGCCCTTTTATTGAAGACCTGGATACCCTTCCTTTTCCAGCATGGGACCTGCTGGACATCCCGGCCTACAATACTCCTTTTCATATTACAGGGGGGCAACGGTTTCCGGTTATGGGCTCAAGAGGATGCCCATACAATTGCAGTTATTGTGCCTCACCTTTCCTGTGGAAAAGAATTGTTCGATGGCGAAAACCAGAAAATGTCCTCGCCGAAATGAATGAAATTTACGAACGCTTTGGAGTCAACAAAATCCATTTCTGGGATGACAATCAGCTCCTGTTTCCAGAATATATGGAAAAGCTCTGTCAATTACTTATTGATAACCACCATTCATTTCAGTGGATAGGACTAAGCCGCTCCCATCATCTCCTGAAAAACAAACATCTTCTGCCCTTACTGAAAGAATCTGGTTGTGTGGGCATTGAAATGGGAATTGAGAGCGCCAATCCCCGGACTTTTCAGGTCATTCAAAAAGAAGAAAGCCTTGATAAAATAAAAGAATCTGCCGAACTCATGAAACAGCACAACATGTATCCTCTTTTTACCTATATGGCTTTTAACCCTGGCGAAACTATTGAGGGATATTACTATCAATCCGCCTTTATTGAAAAAATCATGGAAGGAAAAGGATGGTATCGCTATTTTCATGCACTGCCTTTTAATATTTATCTGGGACAGTTTGCCACACCTCATCCCGGTACCAGATTCTGGAAAGAAAAAGAGTCTCTGGGCAAAATACTGGCTTCATCGTGGTCAGATTATTATCACCACAATGTTAATTTCATTCCCTATTCGCTTTTAAACGATATTCCCCTGGCAACCACCAGGAAGATTGATTCTCTTCATTCCTATGCCCTGCTCAAAGTCATGAGAACAGGGCAATGGAACTTTCTTCCTTCCACCGGTTTTGCCCGAATGGTAAAAACCTTTCGGTATCATATATTTACCGTAGAATTTCACAAACGTTGCAATGGAACACAAACTATAAAAGAAATCATTCATGAACTCATACAGTACCTTCGTCTCCCGGAAAAAGAAGCTTTTCAATGGGGAGCTATAACCGCCATGGTAATGGCTCAAATGGGTTTGATTTCTTCAGCGCTGAGCGTTGAAAGCAATTCCATAACTCCCCGCCCTTTATCAATCCCACAAGCCTGGAGACGAACATTGAAATTTTTGGTTTTTAAGTATTCTTTTATATTTTTAAACGCCTGTTATCCTATTCATACGAGGTAATATGAAACAATATCCCATAATCATCTTAGGAGCTGGTCCTGCCGGACTTGGTGCCGCACGAAGCCTCCATGACGCTCAACAACCATTTGCTGTCCTGGAAAAAGAAAATCTGCCAGGGGGTTTGATGAGGTCATACAAGGCAGATGGCTTTACTTTTGATCTTGCAGGCCACATATTTTTCTCTCGTTTGAAGGGCATCACTGAACTTTTTCTTAACATCCTTGGGAATAATGTTCATGAAGTAACACGACATTCAATAGTCCATTTGAGGGAGCGCCTGATAAACTTTCCTTTTCAGGCCAACCTGAAAAACCTCCCTTATCCGGTCCTGAAAGAATGTCTGCTATCCTTCATCTATAACTGGTTTCAAGAAAACAAATCCTCCCCCACTAATTTTCGGGAATGGATATACCATGCTTATGGAAAAGGAATTGCCGAGACCTTCATGATCCCCTATAATGAAAAATTATGGACCTACAATCTGGAAGATATATCTATGGACTGGATAAAGGACCGCATACCACATCCTGATTTTGAGGATGTTATTGAAGGAGCTTTAAAGGGTGCCAATACTTCCATGGGTCAAAATGCTACTTTTTATTATCCTCTTGAAGGAGGCATGTATTCCTTTATAAAAAATTTCATTTCTTCCTTTTCTGACCATATTCTAACCGGGGAAAAGGTCATAGATATTAATCCCCGGAAACAGGTAGTTACCACTGAAAATAATGCCTACCGTTATCAACAACTTATTTCCACCATCCCCCTCCCTGATCTCTGCGAAATGGCATCAATTCCTGCCTCTTTGCAAGATGCTGTTTCACAATTGCGCCATGTTTCAGTCTTTTGTGTCAATATAGGGGCAGAAAAAAAGGTCACTATTCCTTATCACTGGTATTATTTCCCGGAAAAAAAATATATATTCCATCGTATTTTTGTTCAGCACAATGCCAGCCCCCATAATGTCCCCCCTCATCACAACTCATTTATCGCTGAAATCTCCTATTCTGATTATAAGCCAATAGATAAAGAAAAAGCCCCTGAACAAACCATCAACGGATTGATAGACGCCGGATTAGTCAACAGTCAGGAAGATATAAAACATATGAGTACTGTGGATATACCTTATGGTTATGTAGTCTATAATCGATATCGAAAAAATGTCTTACAAAAACTCAGAGATTATTTTCAAGGCCACAATATCCATTTACTGGGCCGCTATGGAACCTGGGAATATTACAACATGGACCATGCTCTTCAGGAGGGCCTGCAAAAGGGCAAGGAACTTATCTGAATAAGGAATCAACAACTCATGAAAAGAAGCGTTCATATTACCCGCCGCCAGGCTTTGCAGTATCATATGGGCGGCAAAATCGCCCTTCAGATTCTCACTTCAATAACCAATGAAAAGGATCTTGCTCTTGCCTACACACCAGGAGTAGCCTATCCCTGCCTTTCCATTTATGACAATCCTGAAAGAGCTTACCAATATACCTGCAAAAACAACATGGTGGCAGTCCTGACAGATGGATCTGCTGTACTCGGTCTGGGCGATATTGGGCCTCTGGCAAGCATTCCTGTCATGGAAGGAAAAGCCGTTCTTTTTAAGGCTTTTGGAGATATAAATGCTTTTCCTGTTGCACTGGATAATGTGAGAAATGAAAGAAAGAACGGAAGCACAAATATTGAGCGATTTATTGAAGCAGCACTCTCTATTGCACCTGTATTTGGAGGAATCAACCTTGAAGATATTGCGGCACCCGCCTGTTTTGAAATTGAAGAAAGATTAGACGCCGCCCTTGATATTCCGGTTTTTCATGATGACCAATGGGGAACAGCTATTATCTCACTGGCGGCCCTTTATAACTATCTGATATTAACCGGTAAAACCCTGGAGAATATTAAAGTGGTTATTAACGGAGCAGGTGCTGCCGGGATACGCATTGGTGATATTCTAAGGGAAGCCGGTGCTACCAACATCTATTTGCTGGATTCAAAAGGTGTCATAACAACCGAGCGAACAGAAGTTAACCATTATAAAGCCCGTTTTGCCAGAAAGACGAGCCGGCTCAATTTAGCTGACGTACTCGAAGGGTGTGATGTCTTTATCGGCGTCTCTGTTAAAGACGTCCTCAAGCCATCCTGGCTCAAAAAGATGAGTTCACAGCCCGCAGTATTTGCCCTGGCCAACCCTTACCCGGAGATTACTCCTGAACAGGCATTTGCTGTTCGAAAAGACATCATCATGGCTACTGGACGTTCCGACTATCCCAACCAGATAAATAATGTCTTAGGGTTTCCTGCGATCTTTCGTGGAGCTCTTGATGCCCGGGCCTCTTCTATTACTATGCAAATGAAAATAGCAGCAGCCCGCGCTCTCGCTGAATTAACCCGAAAAGAAGTTCCCGAAGAAGTAAAAAAAATATACGGTGGCATAGATATTGCTTTTAATAACAACTATATAGTTCCCAAGCCATTTGATTTAAGAGTCAAAGATTATGTGGGTTCTAAAATTAAAAATATTGCCCAAAAAGGAGGTCAGTTAAGTGACAAAAAAAGACAATAAAAAAAGTCATCTATCTATGAATGAAGAAGACGATGATTATTATACAGAGGTTCATCCTTCCGAAGAAGAGAATAACAATTCCGAAGACAATCTGGCAGACGATAAAAGTCTGGTAGTAGCTTCACGAGTATATCCCGGCGAATTAATTATAATTCCTCTGAAAGAACGACCTCTATTCCCGGGGATGGTGGTACCCGTATATATTCAATCCCCTCATGCTGTTGAAGCCATAAAAAGAGTACTTAAAACTGAGAAAAAATATGTGGGTTTTCTCCTGCTTAAAAAGCAAAGCGACAATAAAAAGGTTCTTAGAGAAAAAGACCTGTACAAAGTAGGGACCGTTGCCCAGGTTGTCAGACACAACCTGGATGTAGAAGAAGCAAGCGGACAAATCCTGGTACAGGGTTTAGACCGTTTTTCAGTAAAGAATTTCACTCATTTCCATCCCTTTATCCAGGCAAAAATCGCTGTACACAGGGAAAAAGAATATCGTCTCAATGAAGAAATGAAGGCATATGCCCTGGCTGTGATTCAGGCCATCAAAGAACTGATGCAATACAACCCTCTTTTCAAGGAAGAGATTAAGCTCATCCTGAACAGAACGTCCCTGGAAGAACCCGGCAAACTTGCTGATTTTGCTGCATCTTTAACCAGTGTAGACAAGGAAAAAATCCAGGAAATTTTAGAAGAATTCCGCATCAAAAAGAGAATTGATAAAACCCTCCTTTTATTAAAAGAAGAAATCAACGTCTCAAAGATGAAAAATGATATTACCAAACAAATAGAAAAGAATATATCGCAGCATCAGCGGGAATTCTTTCTGCGAGAGCAGCTGAAAATCATTAAAAAAGAACTGGGAATGGAAAAAGACGAGAAAACCGAAGAGGTAGAGCGTATAAAAAAACGCATGGAAAAGCTCAGTTTGCCCCAAGAAGCAAAGAAGAAGATTGATGAGGAATTAGAAAAACTCTCTTATCTTGAACCCCGCTCACCGGAATATGCTGTAACAAGAAACTATCTGGACTGGTTAACCTCCTTACCATGGGGCATCTATAAAAAAGACAATTACGACCTCAAAAAAATACGCAAGATACTGGATGAAGATCACTATGGATTGGATGACCTGAAAAAAAATATCACAGAATTCATCGGAGTTGCCAGACTGAAAGGAGGTTTAAGCGGTACAATTCTATGTTTAATAGGACCTCCCGGTGTGGGGAAAACCTCTGTGGGCAGGTCCATCGCCCGTGCGTTAGGACGTGACTTTTTTCGTTTTTCTCTTGGTGGAATTCGGGATGAAGCAGAAATAAAGGGACATCGTCGAACTTATATTGGAGCTATGCCCGGAAAAATCATTCAGGCTCTTAAAAATGTTCAAAGTGCCAATCCGGTCATTATGCTGGATGAAATGGACAAAATCGGAATGAGCTTTCAGGGCGATCCTGCTTCTGCCCTCCTGGAGGTGCTTGATCCCGAACAAAACGCTGCTTTCCGCGATCATTATCTGGATGTCCCCTTTGATCTCTCCAAAATACTGTTTATCGGTACCGCCAACGTAATTGATACCATCCCAGCTCCTCTGGTTGACCGTATGGAGATTTTACGGTTAAGTGGATATATCCAGGAAGAAAAACTCAAAATAGCGGAAAAGTTTCTCCTTCCCAAACTCTATAAAGATCAGGGCATCAAGAAAACTCAGGTGAAGTTTGGACGAAGGGCGCTGCGCTATATTATAGATGGTTACTCCCGCGAAGCCGGTGTCCGTTCTCTGGAGAAAAATTTACGTAAAGTTCTGCGCAAAATCGCCGTGGAAATTGTAGAAGGAAACAACAAAAAATTCAACATAAAGTCCAGGGGCGATGTTGAAAAGTATCTTGGTAAACCCATATATAAAGAAAAAGAAATCATAAAAAAGCTAAAACCCGGTGTGGCTATTGGTCTTGCCTGGACAGCCTTAGGTGGAGAGACGCTGTATGTCGAAGCAGTGAGTATCTTTTCTAAGGAGGGAGATTTCAAACAAACTGGCCAACTGGGAAATGTGATGGTTGAATCCTCTTATATTGCATACACCTATGTACGTTCCCATATTCAGAAATTCGGTGGAAATGAAAACTTTTTCAATCAGCACTTTATTCACCTTCACGTCCCTGCTGGTGCCACTCCCAAGGACGGCCCTTCCGCTGGTATAACCATGGCCACTGCCCTGGTTTCTCTGGCACTGAATCGGAGAGTATCGTCTAAAGTGGCAATGACCGGCGAGCTTACCACCACCGGACGAGTCCTACCGGTGGGAGGCATAAAGGAAAAGGTAATAGCTGCAAAACGGGCAAAAATTAAAACACTTCTATTACCGGAAGATAATAAGAAAGATTTTATTGAATTAGCAGATCATCTTAAGAAAAACCTGGAAGTGATATATGTTAAAGACTATTCACAGGTATTTTCCCATGTTTTCCCGGAAAAGAATGAGTAAGCGGCTCATATCATTTTTCCCCGTTGTTCTTCTGCTGCTCACCTCGAGTTGCGCTCATCGTGACAGTCCACACCAGCTTGTACGTCCCGAACCTCCACCAGAGATTCATGAACATCATGGGACTTTTACCATTCGCATAGACCCTGATGACATCCCGCATTATCAAGACCCACAACGGTTAGAATCACTGAAAAATCGCGGTATAAATACTCTTACCATAGACCTCTTTGAATCCTTTGAACCTGTTGTGCCGCTTCAGACTTGGGAGAGGTTTCAGTTGCCTTCCACTGAAACGTCTCTTTCGAAAGAGGAGCTGAGAAGCTTTATTGACACGGTACACGAAGAAAATATGGCAGTTTGGGCAGGCATTACTGCTCTCCCTCTTTCCACTGCTATACAAGAGGACAATCCCCAACTTTACAATTATCTGGAGCGCTGGTTCATGGAAAATGAAGCGGGAGATAATGAACCCCAAACCGAGCCCTACTTTTATCTTTGTCCTCAACATCCTCTGGTAAGACAGTTCTTCCTGTCCCTTCTTGACGAATTTCATGAAACATATTCTCTCGATGGCACCCTCCTGAGTGGTATACACTTTCCTTTTTTATCCAATCACCCCGAACA
>PWGE01000175.1 GCA_003554345.1 Candidatus Sumerlaeota bacterium
TCCTTATATTATTATAACCCACTTTTAACATGTTTGTTAACAAAAAAGTGGTGATTAGTAATGGGACGTACTTGCGTTGAATTGTGAATAAGGCACAATACTGTGTGCCAGCAAACAAGCTGGATCTGGAAACAAAAAAGCTTCCCAGTATAATTAAGGATTACACAAGTACAGCAAAAACGGTCAGCACATGCAGCCTTTCATCTTCTTATCATGGACATTAAGGCAACAAGCAGAAAGACAACAATTAATATTGGGCGAATCCAGGAAAGAAATTCTGCTGCTGATATCAGGTCGTCTGGATTTGCGGAAGCGTTAACTATCGCCTCATAGACGTTAATAAAGTATTGAATTAGAAAAAAGACGGATTTTATAATATTTTCCCCTTTCTGAGTCCCGGAACATCTTTATTTTATTATACAACCAAAAATCGTATCCATCAAATGGTAAGTTTTCAGGTAAACAATTTCCAGTTATCTCTATCCCCGGTTAAATAGATTATAATAGCACAGCATCTTCAACTGGTATAAAAGATATTATAATTGCTGCTCGCTTCAGGAAAACGGGTTTGAGAAATCTGGTAAAAAGATTGTTTTTAACGGTAGTTTTTCTATAATCTACCTCATATTGCCTCGTTCTGCCTTAAGGTATGCCAATGAAGAAAAACATTGATCATTACAATCAGAACGCCAGAAACTTTTTTGAAGGAACAATAAAGGTCGATGTTTCGCATCTGCGGGAATGGTTTCTGCAATACGTGCCTGACGGCGGAACCATACTGGATGCCGGATGCGGTTCCGGACGCGATTCGCTGGCTTTTGCCGGGGCAGGATACCGGGTAGAAGCCTTTGACGCCTCATGCGAACTGGTCAAATTAGCCAGGCAGCACTATAAAATACCGGTCGAGGTAAAAACCTTTCAGGAACTTGATGAAAATGAACGATACGACGGTATTTGGGCCTGCGCATCACTGCTCCACGTGCCTATGAACGAGATGCAGGATGTCTTTGAACGGCTGGCAAAATCCCTGAAACCGGAAGGAGTGATGTACGCCTCCTTTAAACCGGGAGAAGGAGAACGCCAACACAACGGTAGGATCTTTACAGACTTTACCTTCAACTCCTTCAGCACATTTCTTGAAAATATTCCTGAGTTCCGGCTCCTTGAACACTGGATAACCAACGATGTCCGGCCGGGCAGAGAAGATGAACAATGGCTGAGTGTGATTGTGGGCAAGGATTCTGCCCATACTATTGAATAATAGAGAGGGGATAAAAAGAAATCATGGGTTTCAATGCACTTTTTGAAAGTTTTATTCGGGGAATGTTCAACCCGGGACTTATGGCTGTTTTCCTTCTGGCGCTTATTATCACAATATGCCGCTTACCGGTTGTCAAAGGGTGGTTTGGTGAACTGCTTATAAAAATTATATTTCGTTTTAGTTTCTCCGATAAGGATTACAGTATACTACATAATGTTACTCTGCCTGATGAAACAGGAAGAACCACCCAGGTTGATCATATTATCGTTTCTCCTTATGGAATTTTTGTTGTAGAAACCAAGCATTATAAAGGCTGGATATTCGGCAGTGAAAAAGAAGCTACCTGGACACAACAGATTTATCGCAGCAAAAAGACTTTTCAGAATCCATTACATCAGAACTACAAACATACCAGCACACTGAGAAAATTATTGAACCTGCCGGCTGCAAGCATTTTTCCTGTCGTTATCTTTACCGGAGAAGCGCAATTCAAAACTGACATGCCCCCCAATGTCGGTCATGTCCGATCCTGTGTGAATTTCATAAAAAGTCACAAAGAAACCGTGCTTACCGCAAGCCAGGTACAGGAAATTATTGCAACTATAGAGGAGATACGACTCGCCCAAAACCTTCGCACACATTTTCAGCATGTTGATAATGTGAAGAAAATTGTACAGGAAAAAGAAAAAACGATTGCTTATACGAATGTAAAAAAGGCGCCTGCCGGTGTGCCATCCGACAAGAAAAGAACTGATGAGGTTGTTCAGAAGGATTATGAAGAAACTCCATCCTGCCCCAAATGCACAGCTAAAATGGTCAAAAGAGTTTCAAAAAAAGGCCCTCATACCGGCAAGGAGTTCTGGGGATGCTCAAGATTTCCCAGATGTCGGGGTATTATTTTAAACTATTGATTATAATTTGAGCAAGAATCAGTATACTTATAAGAGAACTAAATGTATGGGTGGGTTTTGCTAGTATATGAAAGATCTTCCAATTGGTTTATATGATCTCCTTCATACAAAAAAACTCCAAAAACATCTAAAATCTTCAGGCTTGCTAGATCGCGCCGAGTGGTCTTCCCTTTCTCTTGATGAAATTCATCATCGAATTGCTGTACCTTTATCACGCGAAATTGCCAATTTTATTCGAGAGACTATTTCTAAGAGCAATAAAAATGACTGGATAGATGATCTTGAAAAGGCTTTATTGTCTTCGCAAGAATTACGCAATTTAATTTCAGAACTTATTCCTGTCAAATCCCAAAGTTTACAACAAATTAAGCCTTCTTCTCCACTTTCTGCATATAAGGAGCGTCCTGATACACCTTTATCAGAATCTGCACTGCTTACGGGTTCTTCAAGAACCCCTGCATTACGCTCACAGTTAATCAAAGAATTGGCAACATGTGACCGCGCTGATTGGCTTGTTTCTTTCATTAAATATGCAGGCTTGCTGCCTTTACTTCCAACTCTCAGGGAATTCACTCAAAAACCTGCACCTGATGGTGGCCCTCGTTTGCGCGTTGCAACAACCTCCTATATGGGAGCTACTGATGTTAAAGCGATAAAAGCTCTTCTTGAGCTTCCGAATACAGAGGTACGTGTTTCTTATGACACCAAAAGGACTCGCTTGCACGCAAAGGCATATTTGTTTCACAGAGAATCTGGTTTTAGTTCTGCCTATATTGGATCAGCAAATGTGTCAAAATCTGCGTTAGATGAGGGGTTAGAATGGACCGCTAAAATCAGTCAATTTGAAAGTAATCATCTTTGGTTACATACAGTGGCCACTTTTGAAACCCATTGGGAAGATAAAACAGAATTTACCATCTGTTCAAAAGAGGATTTTCCAACATTTGAAAAAGCCATATTACAAGAACGTGGAGAAAAAATTGACGATGATTTTTTATCTTTCTTTGACCTAAGGCCCTATGGTTTTCAGCAGATTATTCTCGATGATATTGCTGTTGAGC
>PWGE01000352.1 GCA_003554345.1 Candidatus Sumerlaeota bacterium
AGACGGCATCAAAGTTTAGGGAATCTTACCCCGGAAAGATATTTAAAACAATGGGAACCTGGCTTAGCATAGCGAGTCTAAATTCAATCATTACTGGTACAGTTTATCGGTCCCACTCCATTTTCGCGTTCTTTCGTGTTTTTCGTGGTTTATTCTTATCTGAAAATAGACCCTTCAAAATATAGTATACGTCGCTATAAAAATTTGTACTCCATTAGTGTATTTCCGTTCCTGGGAGCGCCGATCTCCGACTTACAGTTCACTCTGGCGGGATCGGCATCTTATTCTGAAAGGTCACTCTGTCGAATTTACCTCTTTGCGACTCCGCGTGATGTATTCTTTTCTGGGTTCTCTCTTTTTCAAAAAACATTCCTCTGCTTTGCGTTCTTTTTTAACCTTTGCAGTCTTTATCTTCACCCCCCTATTTCTTCTCCGTGGTATGACTTTGCGGCTTTGCGAGCTTTGCGTGATACTTTCTTTTTCTGGATTATTTTTATTCTGAAAGTCCGCCTTTGGCGGATTCATCATTGGTGGCGGCAGCACTCATGCTGACATGAGGAACTATCCTGAAAAAAGGAACTGTTGGGTTTGTCCGCTCGATTCCGTGGTATTGTGTCTGTCCATGTCAGTCCGTGTAAGTCCACCTGCCTTGTTTTCGTCTAAGGCCGGGTCGGAGCGAATAACCACGGAAGCACCGATTTCGCCATGGCAGATCTTCGACTCCTCGTATTTGGCTTAATAAACCAGATAATTGTATGCTTAACCAACTGGCCAGACATGTACAATAAACAAATTTATTCAGTGTAGGGTTCCAGTTCCTGTGCAAAGGCGTGTTCTATCTTCTCAGCTTCTTCCATCATATGACCCAGTTCATGATAGAGCTTTTCCAGTTTTTCTTTAATTTCATGAACCCGCTGTGCATGATAAGAAATTTTTTGCCCTTCACCTTTTTCGGAAGCATGAACAAGCTCTTGCTGTTGCTCCTGTTCTTCTGTTTCCAGGTTGGCTATGGATGTTTCCAGTTCCGCCATTTTCTTTTCCAGGGGTCTTAACTTACTGGATTTGCGAGAAATTATTTCAGAACGGATACGTCGCAGGTCTTTTTTATTTAGAGACCCTGAATTGCTGTTCGTCTTTTCTTCTGCTTCTTCCTCCCAACCCTTCTTTTCCAGAAACTGCTGGTATGTTCCTTCAAAAACTGATACGCCGTCATCCTGAAAAACAATAAGGCGATTAGCAAGGGCATGTAAAAACATTTCATTATGGGTAACAAGCAAAACAGCTCCCTCAAAGTTATCAAGGGCTTGCAGTAGAGCATCGTTGGTTTCCATGTCAAAGTGGTTGGTGGGCTCATCAAGTATAAGAAGATTTGCCGGTTCTACCAGAACCTTGCCCAAAAGCACGCGGCTTTTTTCACCACCGGAAAGGACATTTATTTTCTTTAAAGCCTCATCACCTTCAAATAACATGGCGCCACAGATATTTCGGCTGTGCTGCCGGTCATGTTCAGGATGAACAGACAAAATCTCTTCTTCCACGGTATTCATATCATTGAACCGGGCCCGGTTGGTCTGTACAAAAACGCCCTGACGGCATTCAGGATGGGTTTTGATTCTCCCTGATAAGGGTTCCAGTTCTCCTGACAGAAGCTTGAGAAGAGTTGTTTTTCCTTTGCCGTTTTTGCCTATGATTCCAATGCGGTCTCTGGTATTGACATTGATGCTGAGGTCTTCAATCAATGGCTGTGATTCGGGGTAGGAGAATTTCAGGTTCTTCACCTGCATCAATAGATCCCCGGCAATTGGTGCCTCGTTAAATGAAAAATCCAGCGTCTTTATCTTTGATAACTTCTCTTTTTGTTCCTGTTTCTCCAGCATTTTTATGCGGGATTGGACTAAATTTGCCAGACGGGCTTTGGCTCGAAACCGGGAAATGAAAACCTCTACATCCCGACGCTTTTTTTCTTCATTGAGCCGCGTTTTTTCATAAACCTCTTCTTCTTCCGCCAGCTGATTATAAAGCTTTTCTGTAGAACCCCTGACTTTTCTGGTACTGAGACGATGGATACCCATCGTCGTATTGGTAACACGATTCATGAAACTTCTATCGTGGGTAATAAGAATGAATTCTCCCCGCCATTTTATCAGGAATCTTTCCAGCCAGCGGAGTGACACAATATCAAGATAATTTGTAGGCTCATCGAGAAGAAGAAGGTCAGGCTGTGAGATTAACACTTTGGAAAGATTCAGGCGCACCTGGAAGCCACCGGATAGTTCCTGCGGATGTTTCTGAACATCTTCTTCGGTAAAACCCAATCCGTATAAAACCTTCCTGGCGTACCACTCGTGCTCGGGACCTGACACACATTTTGAGGCCTCCTTCATGGCAGTAGGAGCGGTAAAAACAAGCTTTTGCGACACGGCACCTATCCGATAGTCTCGAGGTGTGGTAATGGTACCTTCATCGGGGGTCTCTTCCCCCATTATCAGCCGAAAAAGCGTGGTTTTTCCGGAACCGTTTCTCCCTACCAGGCCCATGTGTTCCCCGGCATCAAGAGAAAAGGTGACATCTTTAAAAAGCAGTCTATTCCCGTAGCTTTTTCTGAGATTTACAACCTGAAGCATAATAACCTGTTTATCATAATAATGGATCAAATATTATACAATAAAAATCAGCAAAATACACTGAAGACACAGATAAAGGGACTCTTCCTGTCTTCAGAAAAAGAGAAGTAAATTCCGGTTATGACTTTTATGTATCGATATCAGGGATGAGAGAATGAAAAACATCTGAATATAGAATCTTCACAATAGAAGGCACATTGATAAAAAAACATTAACTTTATGAGTGTACTTCTGCTTTCCCGGGAGCACCGATCCTCGGCTTACAGTCCGCATTTTGCGGGGTGTAAGTCCGCCCCTGGCGGAATCGGCATTTTGTTCTTATTCTGAAAGTTCACTCTGACGGATTTATGCTTGGTGGCGTTAGCATCTGCCCATCCTGTCCATGCCGGTCCATGTAAGTCCGTGTAAGTCCATTTATTTTCATCATTGGTGGCACAAGCCCTCGCACTGATAGAAAAAAAACCTCTGAAAACAAATTTTATCTATCTGAAGCTAGCTGAAAAGTCGCATTTTCCCTGAAAAAGGATCTGACTGATTTCTCTTCTCTTACATGTCTTATTGTATTTCTGTCCATCCTGTCCCTGTCAGTCCATGTCAGTCCGTGTAAGTCCTCTTGTTGCCCTTACT
>PWGE01000319.1 GCA_003554345.1 Candidatus Sumerlaeota bacterium
CAGCGAAATTGTTCTTCCGCTTTTTCAGGTTCTTCCTGATCAAGATAAAAATTGCCCAGCGACCTGCCAGCATTGGCACGGTCAAAAATATCTTCCACTTCTTCTTTTGCGGTCTCCAGGACTTTAATTGCCTCTTCATTCTCGTCCATTCTGAAGAGGACATTCGCTTTCATAATCAAAATAGAACCATAATGGTAGCTTGCCATTTCCCGGAGATTTTCATCATCCGCCTCCATATCCCGTTCAATCTGTTCAAGGTCATCCTGAATTATCGCCATAGCCTGTTCATACTGCTCATCTCCCATATAAGCCTGCAGGTAAAACTGATTGAGCATAGGCGCCATTTCTTCACGAAAATATGGCATTTCCTGTACTTCATCGAGCATAGCCAGTGCTTCCGTATAATTTTCATTATTAATATATAACTCAGTAAGCATGATATATGCCGTTAAGGTTATTTCTTCCTCTGGATAGTCTTCTATAAAATTCTCCAGGCGAATGAGAGCATCGAGGGTACGTTCCTGCTGGAGCAATTCGTGGATAGCTTCCAGCTCCCCTTCCGGGGTCCTCGGTCCACATCCCACCGCCACCAGCAGTAGAACCAGTCCCAGGCATAACAGCTGTATTTTTTTTGACATTTTATTTGCCTCCTCTCGTTGGTTGACGAATTATAGATTTCAGATAATCCCACCCGTCATGTATGAGAGTATTTAATTCATACATGGAGCGCAGATTCCTGATTTTTTTCCACATAAAGCGGGGACGGAGATAAAAGTCCCTGATACATTTATTTCTCCATTTCCAGACCTTTTCCGGGTCAATCTCCGGGGTTCGCAGGATGGGAAAAGAAACAGAATTATCGATATCAGTATTAAGATCGGTCACCCATCCTTTTTCGAGGGCTTCCTCACGCAAGTCCGTACCTATTCGAGGGGCCACTATATTGAAAGAAGCAATGTCCGGATCCAATTCCAGGGCAAAATCATGGGTCTTTTTCAAACTCTCTTCCGTCTCACCCGGCAGACCAAGAATAAAATGAGCCAGAGTACGTATAGAGTACCGCTGACACAACTCAAAAACACGCCTTATTTTATCAAGATCGATATCCTTACGGTGCAATTTTAAAAGCTCCTCAGATGCTGTTTCAATACCAATCTGGATGGTATGACAGCCGCCTTTTTTCATCTGTTGGAGCAACTCTTCATCCAACACATCAGCCCGGGAAAGACAGATCCACTGGAAAGAATACTCCTGGATAAGGTCACAGAACTCAAGAGCATGCTTTCGAGGTACTCCAAAGGTAAGGTCTTTAATCCAGAGTTCTTTTACACCCAGCTCCTGAAGCACATCCAGCTCTTCCCGTACATTATTCAGGTCTCTTAACAGAAAGGGAAGTTTCCCTCCCAGGCAGAAATCACAGCGAAAGGGACATCCATAAGTAGTCAAAAACCCAACATACTCAGGATCAATAGAATGGGGAAGGCGGTACCGTTGGTAGGGAAGGTCGGAGTAAGGAGGAGGAGGATAGGAAAATTTTTTCTCATCTGTCAGGCGGTATTCCTGGATACCTCTTTTTTCATCCCTGCAGATAATATTCTCCAGATCACCCCTTTTTCCTGCCAGATACGCCCTGAGGTCATTACGAGCAAAGTTCATCACCAAGGCATCAATCCAGGCAACTTCCTCCATGATTTTTTTCCCCTCGGTAACAAACAGATCACCGTTTCCCACGAGGAGATAATCATCCTTATCTTCGCATTCTGAAAGTAAGTGCTGAAAAAATCTTTTATCATTATTCCATGACACTCCTCCACTTAAAAATACAATTGCTTTCAGAGGCATCATTTTTTTTATGGCGTCAACAGTCTGTTTAAAGGAGAGACGGTCAAGAATGGCATCAAGAAAAGCAATATTATAATCATTTTTCAATTGACCGGCAAAAACAAAAAGGTCATAAGGTGCCCAGTAATAACGTGCCTTTGAAATATGGCTACAATAATAATCCCGGATATATTTTTCTTTTCCGGGGGGATTTAATAAAAGAATAGTATCTTTCATAACCAACCTATCAGGGGAGTAATCAACCCGGTCGGGGCCGGGTGGCAAGATCGATATTTTCTATCCCCAACTCTTTAAGCAAACCCAGCACCCTTACAAAGTGCTTGTATTCTGCTTCCTCTGAGGCTTCGAGGTAGATTGTGGTGCCGGACCCTATGCGTTGCAATTCATTTTCCAGTTCCGAAAAGGTAACCTCCTGGTTATCGAAATAAAACTCTCCACCTCTTTTCACGCTCACCGTTATAGAATCCGCTGCCTGTAAACTTTCCCCGTATGCTTGAGGAATATCGGTAATAATACCATGTTTCAGATGAGGCGCAATGAGCATAAAAGCTACCAGGATAGTGAGCATCACATCAAGCACCGGTGTAATGTTCACATAATCGATAGCAGAAGACTTACGATTGCGAAAACTCCTCTTCAACATTCTCCTCACCTTCTTCTTCCTGCAATTCTTTTGCCTTCGCAGGCACTTTCTGACCCAGTTCCTGACCCAACCAGTTCAAAAGATCAGCGCTAAAGATTTCCGTCCCCACAAGAATATCTTCAACCGTTCGGTTAAATTTATTATAAAAATACACTGCCGGTACAGCGGCAAACAAACCCACAATGGTTGTCAGCAGGGCAGTAGAAATACCAGGCGCCAGGGTTACCAGCTCAGCACTGCCCAGCAGTCCCAACTTCTGGAAAACACCCAGAATCCCCCATACTGTTCCAAAAAGACCGATGAGAGGGGAAACATTAGCAGTTGTTCCCAGCACAATAAGATGTTTTTGAAGGGAATGAATACGGCGCTCAATCTGGTTTTCAATCATGGTCTGAAAATGGGAAATATCCATGGGCAGTTTTTTTCTCTTCTTCAACCAGTACTCAGAAAAGACATGCTGAAAAATAACAGCAACCGGTGCCGTTTTATAATTGACAATATTCATGAATATCTCGGCTCGTTCCCGGGGATTCTTATAGTAGTTTTTGAAAAAGTATGCCTCTTCCAGTTTCACCAGTTTGAAGGTAAACCACTTATAGATAACAATCGCCCAGGAAATACCTGATATACACAAGAGAAAGACCACAATTGCCTTTCCCATAAAATCTGACTGTTCAAAAGCCGATAACAAATCAACTGCAATATCCATATTACAATGCGTCCAATATTTTTTTTACCTCATCCAGGGAACATTCAAC
>PWGE01000113.1 GCA_003554345.1 Candidatus Sumerlaeota bacterium
CATTTTTATTGAAACTCCCTGTGAAATGTATGTTCTCATCGATGCCGGGGAAAATGACCACCGAGGACAAAGGGTGGTTGATTATCTGAAAAATCGGGGAATTGAAAAAATCGATAAAGTAGTGGCAACTCATCAGCATGCTGACCACATAGGAGGGTTGGTACGAATTTATCAGGATGAAGATTTAGAAGTTGGTGTTACCTACGATAGTGGCTATGAGTATGGTTCTGATTTGGCGGAGACCTTCAGAGATAAAGCTGAAGATCACAGCGAGGTCAAAACTCCTCGTGCTTTTGATACCATTTCATTGGAATGCGAAGATACGATAATGACTTTTATCCATCCTTATGAAGAAGCGGATAAGGATGATGAGCATTATATGAATCTTGTTTTAAAGGTTGAATATAATAATTTCTCAGCCATTTTTACAGGAGATGCTGAAGAGGCTGCGGAGGATGCAATGTTGGACGATGAGCAAACCAGGTCTTATCTTCCCAGCCGGCTTCTAAAAGTAGGGCACCATGGGAGTGAGACCAGTACTTCGCAGGATTTTCTAGATGAAGTATCTCCTGAAGTAGCCGTTATTCAGGCAGGGAAAGGTCATGATCACCCTCGCCAGCTTATATTGGATCGTCTGGATGATGCGGGAATTAAAACTATGCGCACAGATAAAGATGGCTTTATCAGGGTGACGACAGATGGTGAGACGTATATGGTTACCCGACCCTATGAGCCTTTTTTAACGGAATCTTTACAGGATGGTAGTCGTCCCGAAGACTGGCAAGATTTTGAGATTGACTGGAGAGAGGACTTTGGGGACCAATATGCTCTTTTTGAGACTGAGGAGTCATATTTAAAAACACCGGTTATGGATCTAAGTAAATATAATAATATCCATCTGTCTTTTGAAGTGGCTAAATTTGGCGGTGGAGATGACGGCCCCTTAACGGTGGAAGTTTCCGGTGATGGAGGAGATACCTGGGATGTACAAGAATTCAACTCACCGGTTCCTCCGGATGCTTCATATTTAAAATCTGGGCCTACCTTGATAGAGACAACAGGCGAAGAGGTCCAGATTCGTTGGACACGTGAAGAGAGCCCCTCTGCAAAGAGATTGAAAAATATTGTCTTAAGCCGTGAAGTTATTATAGTTGACGATATTTCCAGGCTGCGTAACAAAAAAAATGACGGAAAAGAATATAATTTGAAGGGTAATGCCATTATAACTTTCATGGGAAGCGATCCACTTCAGCATTGGTTTATTCAGGATGATACTACCGGTATTCTGGTCGATAACGAAGCAGGGATCATTCAAAATGATTTTGAAGAAAAAGATAAAATAACGAACTTGATTGGTACTGTTATAATGAATGACAATATGGTTCGATTCTTACCCACTCAGGATGAAGGAGAGGTTGTTTCTTACGATAATAGTGTGGCTCCTCAAACGGTTACCATTTCTGATCTGGAAGATGATTTTGCAGGAGAGCGCCTTTTACAGAGCACCCTGATCAGGATTGAGAACCTGGATTTTGCCGGTGAAAACATGACCTTTGCTTCCAGGGAAGGATATGTTTTTCAAGATGAAGAGAATAAGGAAATTGAATTATTCACCTATTTCAGTGATCTTGATTACCAGGGAGAGCCGGTACCGGAGAACACCGTACACCTTATTGGAGTACACGGTGTGGCAAACGAAACTCTCCAGATATATACACGGAAGGATGATGATATTGAGGATCCTTCAGGTGTAGATGATTGGTTTCTTTATTAGGAAGAATTCCGTTTTCTGTAGTTTGTTCTAATCGCAGGGGATGGTCTGTTTCTTAAGGAAAGAGGGCATACTTTATGTCTCCTTAGTGCTGTCCCATATTGGAGCGAATAATTTCGCCCTGACTGACAGTGCCGTTGGTGGGGTCGTAAAGAACACATTCCTGGCGTCCCAGTGATATGGATCTTCCGTCCGGACCCGCCCCTCTGATAAGCCACTGTAATTGGGCTTCCCTCTCCGGTTGTTGTAAAGTATGGGAGGCAATGAGAGCGAAAACTTCATGATCTTCCGGGTCTCTTTTGGCATAATCATAAGCAAGGATAGGCTCTAATTCTTCTTCGTTCACCTTTTGGTAAGGACGACGATACTGTTCACTTGTTTGATCTGGTTGTGCAAAAGGGTCGGAAGGTACATTGGAAAGATAGGCAATGGGGGTGGTGAGGTGGACAAGACGTGGTAGATAATAGTTGTATCTCTCGATATCGTGCCTCTGGTAGTCGGTAAAGTCCGGAGGATACTGGTTCCAGTCTACAAAGTAAGATTCTATCCCGGTAGCCAGGCTCCTAAGATCGGAATGGGCACGAGAGACCTTTGCTCTTATTTGAGCCTGCAGAAAATTAGGAATGGCTATTGCCGCAAGAATGGCAATGATGGCTACGACAATGAGAAGTTCAATAAGCGTAAATCCTTTTTTATTAGGCATAGCTCTGACTGTTATTATACAATCTATAGGTGCTTTTATCAAATGAAATTGCCGAATTAGGGTATCTTCTTCCCTATAAGAAAGGTATTATGCAAAAGAATACAGGAGACAGGAGTTTGTTAGATAATAAGTAAGAAGTAATAATTAATAGATACAGCTTCACGATTCAGACTGGGAGATTACAGAGAAGAAGAAATAAAGGAGTCAGAAGACAGGAGGGCTGACTCCTGAGGATAGTTTTATTATTGTTCTTCCATTGTTTATTTTTATGTACTGTAGCTCCCACAAATCATTTTATAGAGCTGATAAAAATAGAATATACTCTTTAATAGCTTTGCCACATAATGTTAGACTTCAGGGAATGATTTGAGACACTATAATTAGAAGGGAGAGCAGAATTACCTGCAGGAGGTGGGTGTTATGAAAGAAGCCTTACTTTATGAAAAAAAGGGTAAAGGCATTGTAAAATGTCGCCTTTGTTCCCATAGGTGTACTATAATGCCTGGTAAAACAGGATTTTGCAGGGTAAGACTTAACAGGGAGGGCGTGTTGTATTCTCTGACTTATGAAAAGCTGGCAGCTGCCGGTATAGATCCCATTGAAAAGAAACCTCTTTACCATTTTTATCCGGGCATGCAGGCGTATTCAATATCTACTATGGGTTGTAATTTCAGGTGTGATTTCTGTCAGAATTCCAGTCTTTCTGATGTACAGGACGGGATGATTTCCACGGGAGGAGAGGTTCCTGTAGAGCAGCTGGTC
>PWGE01000198.1 GCA_003554345.1 Candidatus Sumerlaeota bacterium
AGCTTACCTAAATCCTGTTTGAATACTTCAAAGTCAAACTCCTTCTCAGTCTCCATCCGTACCACTACCTCCTGCTTGTTTAATTCTAAGCATCTCATCAACTCTTTCCAATTCATCTAAGTGGTTACAAACACTTTTCGCAGCTATCTCACCTTCCTCAGTTAGAGTGATGTACTTACTTCTACCGACTTCTTCACGTGTAATCAAACCTCTTTCCTCAAACTCTGATCCAAGCCGAGAAAGATAAGCATACACTGTACCGGTTTCACGACTCAGCTTTGAAGCTGTCCAGTCCGTACCCTGATTCTGGTAAAGAATCTTAAGTACACTGGAAGCCACGCCTTTAGTAAACCGTTCAACCAAGTTTAACTGGTTCGTATCCTGACTCATAGTTCTAACCTAGCACCTCGCTCATTATCTGCTCTAAAACCACTATCCCGTACAAATCAGTTAGACCTGTACTAGTGGTTTCAGTCACTACTTGAATTGCCTCCGACAATCCTTGTTCCTCAAGATTTTCAGTGTTTTCTAGTACTTCCGTAAGTTCTTCTTCATAGCTCATTCTAACTTAATCACCCAGTTTCTTACACCGGAATCATATTTTCCACTGTCTTTCTTCTGCCATTTGAACACTGTTTCAGGTGCTACTTCTTTCTGTACTGCTGTAAGCAGTGTTGTGTTACTGAATAGTTTCTGGAACATTTTCATGGAAGACATGTCTCCACCCCAGTACTGCTCGAATAAGTGGTAGCTGATTCTTCTCTGGTCTTTAGAGTATTCCTCTGTTTTTTCCACGCATTTTTGGAACGTGTTTATCACAGATTTCATTTCTCTGTCTGTTACTCCTGCCTGTCTTTTCGCTAGTTCATAGTCTGTAAGCTGTTCATACTCATCTTCTTGTCTCTGTTCTTGTTTCTGCGAACTGTCAGCGTACTCATCTGTGAAACCGTAAGATTTCAAACTAGTGTATCTTTGAGCATTATGAGGGATAAGCTCATCTTCTCCGTATCTTTGAACTTGTTTACTTCCTTTCTTCTCTATCACGCCTTTTTGTTTAAGTCTTCTAATCGGTGCTGTCATACGGTTGCTGTACTTGTTACCGTAAATTATTGGTTCGTCAGTGTTGTAGATGTAGTGTGCTAGTTCTTCTCTTGTAAGCGGCTCATCTGATTCTGTAAGAGCTTGTTTGATGAGTTCAACTCTTTCTTCTGTAGTCCAGTAGTCAGCTTCTAGTTCTTCCCCATTCTTCCATTTCTGGTTCTGTATTTCGGTACTTGTCTCTGTTGTATCAACACTCTGTGTTTCTTCTTGTGTTTCTTCTCCTTCTTCTTTCAGAGTGTAGACATTTCTACCGGTTGTCAAAGTGCTTGTTTCCAGTTTACCGGTTGCTCTAATCTTTTTCAGAGCTGATGAGATGCGTGTATAGTATGGAGAGCTGCTTCCACTAGGTTTCTTTCCGTATAGTCTTTTCGCTATCTGGTTTCTTGTTAAAGAACCGTCAGCTTCTCGAAGGATTTTTTCTATCTTGTTTTTTCTTTCTCCTACAGTGTAGTGTCCGGGTTTGAGAACACTGTCTATCTGTTTTTCTTGGTCGTCTGTGTCGATTTCTTCCGGTTCTACTGCTTCTGTTTCTTCTTCGTCTTCTATCGGGTACGGGCTGAAAAGCCTTTGTTGTTTGCCGCCTTGATAGGCTAGTTTACTGTGGATTTGTCCGTCTTCAGCCATTTTTTTCAGTACTTTGTAGACTCTCTGGTATTCTGATGTCTCCCAGTTTTTATCTCCGAGTCCGGTTTTTTGAAGAATGTCTCTAGTTGTCTGTGGTTCGTCTTTACGTACCAGATGGGTTACTAAAAGTTCTTGAAACTTTTTTGCTGGAGGTTCTTCTTCGTTTTTGATTATTTCTCTGAGTTCTGAAAGCTGTTGTTCCTCTGCGTCTTTCTCCTCGTTCAGTTCTTCAGTTTTTTCTTGTATCTGGTTCTTTATTTTTTCCAGTGCGGAGTCTTTGAATTGCTGCGTCTGGTCTTCTTCTTTGTCTTTTTGACTTGATTCTAACTGGTCGATTACATCCAGTCTTTCCTGTACTGCTTTTTCTAAGTGTTTGATGCGTTCAGTGTTCTTGTTGATTTCTGTAGCGTTGCGGTTGCTTTCTTGTTCTACGTAGTTTATTGCTGTGGTTATTTCTCTCTCGTTTTCTGTGATTCTTTCTTCTGCTTCGATTATTTCATCTGAAAGATATTTTACTGCGTCTATTGTCTCTTTTTTGTGTTCTTTCAGTTTCTCTGCTACGTATGTTACTGCTTCTTCTTGTTCTTTAGAGGTTTTTTCTTGGTTGTTTTCGAGTTTTTGTTCTAGTTGTTCTTTTAGTTTCATGGTTGTTTGGATACCTTTTTTTTGGTTGTACGAGTTGTTGTGTTTGTTTATTGTTTTATCTGGTTGATTGCTTCTTCTACGTCTTTTCCTTGTATTGTGGTTCTTTCTGCGTGGTCTGATAGTTGTACGCTTCTTTCTCTGATTTGTTCTGCGTGTGTTTCTAGTTCTTTTCTTAGTTTGTTGATTGCTTCTTCTGAGATTCTTTTGTTTTCTGTTTTGAGTAGTCGTTTTGTTGTGTTCTTGTATAGTTCTGTCATAGTAATAATATATTACATACTAATGTTTTATATACTTACTCATAACTCCGGTGCTACAAAACCCCTTGACCTTTTAACTCATCAATCAAGCTCTTAGAACCCTGAAACTCCTGCTCCAACAAAGAAACAAGTACAGGCGGTAAAGACTCCAAAGAAAGAAACTCAATACCTATAATCGTTCCATCCTCAGACAAGTCAATAGGGCAACCGCCAACCTCAACAGTCTCCAAAGCCTTAACATCTGAGCTACCAGTTAAATCTAAGTATCCAAAGTTATGCTCCTTATCCCATGTAAAAACCGCTTCCTCGCCTCCTAAACTAAAACTGTACTCAATACTTGACAACTTTCTCCACCTCGCTGCTTGTAAAACCATACTCCACCAGAGTAATACCTGTATCAATACCTGTACCGTACAAATGAATAGTGTTTTTACAAGTCATGTTCTCAAAACCGTTTTCAATACTACAACTACCCATACCCACTTCCACGCTCTCTGAGCCTAAGCTCTCTACATGAAAATTACTCATAGAATAACTGATACTGACCAGCATATACACAGAGAATACAAGCACACACAGCTTAAACAGGAAACCTGCCCATCTTAATG
>PWGE01000112.1 GCA_003554345.1 Candidatus Sumerlaeota bacterium
GTTTTTCCTGGCATATCTGTCAGATATGAGGCGTACGGACGAAGGGGTGGTGCCCCTGGAGAATCAGCTGCAACTCTCTTTCCTGGAAACCCCAGATTTGCCTGCAGAACAGATGAACAGCCTCTCGCTCGAAGTGGACTATTCCTATGAGCAACCCACTCCCTACCTGTTATTTTTCGATGGTACCGGTGAGATTGTGGATTATTTTCCCCTTCAAAAAGAAGAAGATGAACTCCTGTTGAAGGAGGAAGAGGTGCAGGGGGATTTTGAGTACCTGGGAATTTATCTTCCACCTGATGCCACGGATAAGCTTGTGGAAGAGCTGTATCTGCAATATGAAGAGGCAACATATCATATCGAATTGATTCCCCTGCATAACAATGCCCTGATGGGAGATCGGGATAATTTTGCTATTTTTCTGACCCGGGAAGAAGAAGTGCCTGTTTTTGTGCCGGATTCTTACATGAAAATCCGGTATATAGAAGAGGAGTATCCCCGGGAAGAGCTTACAGATGCACGTATACAAGTCCATGATGTGAGTGACAATACTCCCCGTATGAAAACCAGTTGGGAGAAAGATGACCTGCAGTGGCTTTTACCTTTTGAACATACGGTGCAGGAAATCTTTCTGGGGAAACATCCTGAGTATCAGGGATCTTTTTCTCATATGGAATTTGTCCTGGAAAATTTTCATGGGCCTGTGGATATTAAAGAAATTACTCTTCAAGAGGGAGAAGGGGATAAACTGGAGTTTAATGAACTGGCGGCAGAAATATTCGAACAGGGTTTGATGTTTGATAACCACGGTGATTGTAACGACTTCCGTGTGAAAGAAAACGCCTATACGGTGAGTGCCCGCCTGGAAAAAGGAAGAGTGTGGTCTCATCAGTTTCCTCTGGTAACGCAGAAAATGGAAGAGCTGCGTATACAATATCGGATGAAAGGGGAACCTTTAACCGTCCGTTGTGTACTGCAAGGAGGAGAATATGAAGAGACCAGCGTACATATTCAAACCTATAATCAGCCGCATCGTCTCGACGTTTCTTTTCCTGAACTGGAGGAGCCTCTCCAGGCATTTCGTCTCATTTCACCGCTTGAGGTGAACTGGGGGAAGATGGAAAATGTGAAAATCAGTGGCGTTAACGTGGATGGAGAAGAACATGAAGCAGTTTTAAAGGGGCCGGATCGTACCATGCCAAGCGAAGACCTGTCTGATTATCGGTGGAATGAAATTGCCCGTGGAGAATATCTGCTTCTGGAAGATATGCATCTTATCAGAGGTATTGATATCAGTTTTGAATATACCTATACGCCTGATAACCGCCCCTATTTTTACTGGTTTGGTGAAGGTGAGGGCAGAGAAGTGCATTATCTGGATGGAATCAGGGCAGATGGTGAGGTAGATGAAATTCGTGTCCCCCTTGCGGCTATCAATGAAGAAATTCTTCCGGTATGGGGTTTATCTCTCTTCTGGTGTCCCGGCACCCTCGAAATAAAGGAAGTTGAGGTGAAAATGCATGACTGAATATAGCACCTATACGTTTAAGGTTTCTTACGGTGATAGTGATGCAGCGGGAGTGTTATATTATGCCCGGTACCTGAATCTTTCAGAAAAGGCCCGTTTAGAATGGATGGATAGCCGGGGTTATCCCTGGAAAGAATGGCATTTTGAAAAAGATGTTATTTTCCCTGTGCGGGAGGTGAATATTAAATATAAAAAGCCCTTTTTACTGGGTGATAAAGGGCTTATTTATACCCGGTTAGAAGAACTGGAACGCTATCATCTGGTTATTCAACAACGTTTTATGAATAACAAGCATGAGCTCTGTGCCTTATGTAAAATCAAGGTGGTTTGTTTACATAAACGTCGATTGGTTCCTGTTAATACATTTTTTACGGTGGAAGAGCATGGATAAAAAGCCCGATCAAGACGCGATAATGCAAAAAGTAAATGATCTGCTATCGCTGGCAGAGCATTTTTTTGAGCTGCAATCTTACGAGGATGCTTATTATCTTTATCAAAAATTAGAAAGTTTTCCGGAGTATATTTCACAACATGAGATTGCCAGGAAAATTGCCACGTGTCTCTATCATATGGGGCGTTATGATGAAGTTTTGAATCCTTTTTCTGCTCTTATACTGGAGAATGAAGATATTGAATTTCTCAATAAACTGGCGGACCGCTTTGAAGAACAGGATTTTATAAATGAAGCAGAAGAAGTATTAAGATTTATCAATCAAAAGGATGTCCTTTTTACTGAGTATGTCCGGAAACAAAAGGCCCACATGGATTTAAACCTGGCGTTACAGCAGGGACAATATTTATTACACAAGCGACGCTTCCAGGAAGCAATGAGGCAGTTTCAACTGGCTATGAACCTTGGTTATTCAGATTATGAAAGATTGCTTAAAAACATATTGGAGTATGAAGAGGAAGCCCGCAAGGATGCTCATTACTGGCTGGGAAAGGCGCAGATATATCTGAAAATGGAACTCTATTCTTCAGTGGCAGAGTGCTGGGAAGTTGCCATAACATTACTGGGAAGAAAGGACCGTCAAAATCTCCTGTCAGAACTTGAAAAAGTCTATCACAAGGCGTTGCATAGTAACCCTGATGATGCGGAACTGCAGTATAGACTGGGTAAGTTTTACACTGATTATATGAGTGATTATGAAAAGGCAGAGAAATATTTTCAGTTCCTTTTGCGGGATAAAGAGTATGAGAAACTGGCGGCTACCAGGCTGGGTATCATTGCTTTTCGGCGTAAAAATTATCGAAAGGCGCTGGAGTTTTTTGAAAGGGGAGAGCTGGAAAGAGACCATTTTGAAATACTGTATGCCCTGGGTACATATTACGAAGGGAAAGAGGAACTGTATTATGCGTACAGGGCATATAGCCTTATCAATAATATTGAACCTGATTACAAAAAGATTTCTCTCAAAATCCATAGCTTAAAAAGCAAGTTCAAAACTGATGAACTGGAGAGATATAATATTCCGGCCACCACTGCAGAGAAAAACAACTCTCCTCTTAAAGGTGGTGCTGCCAGGCGGTATGAGTATCTTACTCACCTGGGAAGCGGAGGCATGGGAAATGTCTATAAAGTCCATGACTTAATCCAGGATGAAATTGTGGCTCTAAAACTGATTGTTCCCCGCTTGAGGGAAGATTCAGAAGCACTTCAGCATTTCTTCAAGGAGGCTCAGCTGGCTTCCAGTCTGGAACATCCTTCTATTATAGAAATTTATGACTTTGGATTTGAACCTAAACACAAACAGAGTTATATCACCATGGAATATGTGGATGGCAAAAGTTTGCGGACTATTATACAGGAAGACTGGGATGAACAGGATGAGTTAACCACCCGGAAAATAAAAAAATATGTTCCGTGGCTTGTACAGCTTCTGGAAGCTTTGAAAGTTTCCCATGAAAAAGGGATTATCCATCGTGATATAAAGCCTGATAATATTCTTATTGCCCGGGATACGATCAAGGTGACTGACTTTGGTATAGCCTGTCTCAGGTTTGGAAAGGAGGATGAACGAATTAGAGGTACTCCGAAATACATGTCTCCCGAGCAAATTTCCGGGGACACTGTGGATGAGAGAACGGATATATACTCTGTTGGTATTTTAATGTATGAGCTCTTTTCGGGAGAGCCTCCCTTTAATATTGGCGATATCCCTTATCAGCAGCTCCATGTGGATCCCCTCTCTCTTCAGGAAATTTACCCTGCTATGCCCCGTGAAATGAATAAAATGATGCTGAAATGCTTACAGAAAAAAGCGACGGAACGCTATCAGTCAGTGAGTCAGCTTCTCAAAGACCTGGAAAGGGTTGTATAAAATATACCAGCCTGTCACTCTTTGCTCTACCTCTGCTTCAGATAAAACGCCGCCCATTCCTGAAATTTTATTTGAGCGTGGTAAGATAATAAAAATTCTGCTTACGGAGGTAAGTTGTTGTATTTATGTAACCTGTTGAGTAGCAGTAGCGGGAATGCCACCCTTTTAAGTACAGAAAAAAAACATTATCTTATTGATGCGGGTGTTCCTCCTGCTGAAATAGACCGCTTGCTTCAGCCTCTGGGGTTGTCATATGATCGGTTATCTGGTATTATACTTACTCATCTGCATCAGGATCATTTTCACCCCACTCACATAAAAATGCTTGTAAAATTTCCCATTAAGCTTTTTATTCATGATTCACATATCAGTCCCCTGGGAAAAAAACGGAAGGCTTTTGCTCGTCTTTTGCAATCCGGCAGAGTGGTTGTCTATGAGGAAAGCAGGCGTTTTTTTATGGAAGAAAGTGTTAGCTTTTTTCCGTTATCTGTTCCACACGATACTTTTCAACTTGGAAAAACGTTTGGATTTGTTTTTGATATTACCAGTGGGAGAGAGCGCAAAAAGCTCAGTTTTTTTTCTGACCTTGGTAATATGCCCCGTCATCTTTATGAGTGGCTAAAGAACTCTGATATCCTGGCACTGGAACATAATTATGACGACGATATGCTCTGGGGATCTACCCGTTCTCAGCGCCTGAAGCAACGCATAGCCGGTGAATGGGGACACCTCTCCAATGAAGCGGCTAATGATGTGATTCGGAAGTGCCTCACTCTGTCACGTATCTCACCGAAAAATATTCTTCTTCTTCACCTGAGTCAGGAATGTAATACCCCGGATCTGCCGAGACTTCTTTTACATGATACCTTGCAGGAATATGCAGTCTGTGAAGAAACCGGTGTGTATACCACAAAACCAGACAGAGTTTCTGATGTTTTGAGTATTTTTTAAGAGGATGTTCGATGAATGTTCGGGAAATAATTGATTTTTTACAGGGGAATCCACGGAATATATCTGATGATTTTTATGAAAAAGAGTTTAAGAGTATCCGCCCCCTGGATGAGGCTACCGATAAGGATGTTTCTTTTCTGTACGATAAGAAGTATTTGGAGGTAGCGAAAAAAAGTAAAGCAGCCCTTCTTATTGCACCCCCTCACCTGGCTTCCTCTCTTTCTCATCCTCTTGTTGAAGTGGAAAAGCCTCGTATGGCTGTGCTGAAACTTCTTGAAAAGTGGTATCCTCCTTCTCCGCCTGTCCCTCATATAGCATCTACGGCCGTTATTGCCAATAGTGTCTCCCTGGCCCGGAATGTTTCGGTGGGACATTATTCTGTGATTGAAGAAAAAGGTTCCGTGGGAGAAGAAACAGTGATTGAGTCGCATGTCCATATTGGCAGGAATGTTCATATTGGGAAGAAGTGTCATATTCACAGCGGGGTGGTTCTCTATGACAACTGTGATATTGGGAATGAGGTTGTTCTTCATGCAGGTGTAGTAGTGGGTTCCGATGGTTTTGGCTACTTGCAGAAAGAAGGAAGAAATCTCAAAGTTCCTCAGCTGGGAAGGGTTATTATTGAAGATGATGTGGAGATTGGAGCTAATACTTCTGTGGATTGTGGCATGCTCGGAGATACTGTTATCGGGGAGAATACAAAGATTGACAATCTTGTGCAGATTGCACATAACGTAAAGATTGGAAAGTCCTGCATTATAGCTGGCAATTCAGCTTTAGCAGGCAGTGTGACCCTGGAAAACAATGTTATAATTGCCGGACAGGTAGGTGTCCGGGATAATATAACGATCAGAGAAGGTGCTGTAGTGCCTGCACGCACAGGTGTGGGAAAGGATGTGCCTTCTAAAAGCATTGTATCCTCAGACTTTAAGAGGCTGAGGAAGATGGAAGGACGGCTGGAACGCCAGCGAAAAAAATTAGAGAGAATAGAAAAGAACCTTGAAGATACTTCATAAATATCTCCTTAAAGAAGTTGGTTCCATTTTTTTTCTGACCCTGTTTTTTGCCTCTTTTCTCTTCATGTTGCGCAGTTTGTTTGTTGTGCTGTCTTATATGAGTGAATTTACCGTCCCATTTTACCTGGTACAGGATTATTTTGCCTGTGTTTTGCCTGATATACTCTTTATGACTTTTCCTGTTGCGGCATTAATTTCCATTATGGTGGGATTGGGACGACTCTCTTCAGATAAGGAAATTATGGCGTTGAGTGCCAATGGAGTGAACCTGGTTTCCTTCGTGACTCCCCTGATAATCGTATCATTTCTGGTTTCCCTGGGTATTTTTATCTTTACCCAGTTGTATTTACCAAAAGTGCGTCTTCATGAAACCGCTGTAGAGCAGTTGTTTCTCTTTGAGTCGGTGGAAAATATTCCCATAGGAAGGGTATGGTCCATGGAGGATGATTTTATGGCTTATATTGGCGGGAAAGATGAAGAAAGTGAGATGCTTCAAAAACTGGCCCTCCTCAAGCATGTTCCGGATCAGGAAGCCCCCCTTTTTATTACTGCTCAAAGTGGTATTATTGAACCAGATTTTGATAACTTTATTTTGAATGTCTCCCTTTTTAATGGGTCCATTCATCAGAATGAGCGAGGGGAGCCGGAAAATTATCGGTTTGGGAAATTTGAAGAGCTTTCCATGGATATCTCTTTCTCGGTGCGTCGGATGGAAGATGGGACCTATGAAAAGAGGCTTTCCGAAAAAAGTAACGAGGAACTGCGGGAATATATTGATCTTTACAGGGGTATGATGAAAGAACGCATGAAAGAGTCCGGCTTGATTCCTGAAAATATGCAAAATGAACACTGGCTGACACAATCCCGGTGGTTGGAAGAAAATAATCGGGATTGGTGGAAGGATGAGATTGTTGATTTGTACAGGCGACATAATCGTCATCTTGAAGAAATGGCCAAGAGAAATCATCGTTCATTTTCCACATTTGTTCTCAGCTTCATAGCGGTGGGACTGGGACTTCAGCTTCATCCGCGTTCTCGTGCCTGGGGTTTTATTTTCAGTATGATTCTGTATTTTCTATACTACTTCAGCAGGGAAATGGGTGAAGCAATGGTTATTTCCGGAACTCATTATCCCATGCTGGTTTCGTGGGTGCCCAATATTCTGTTTATTTTGCTGGGTTGTTATTTTCTTTATCGACTGGGGCGTAGATAAATGAAAAAGTTCATGAAAACTGGAATTTTCTGGTTGCTTTCTGTAACCGTTCTTTGGTTGTCGGCTGATATGATTGACGTAACTGCTCCTGAAGAAGAGATACATATTGATGCCGATCATATTGAGTACCAGGAAGAAAGGCGTCAAATCTACTGCCGGGGCGACGTGGAAATAGTAACGGAGAGGGGAACTATTTATGCTCAGCAGGCACTGGTTGATTTTTCCAGCAGGGAAATATATGCCAGTGATGAGGTGCGTTTTCATCGAACAGATCTCGGAGAATATCAGACGGAAAACCTGCGCTATAATTATGAGTTTGATTATCTCTATGCTGAAGAAGTAGAAGGGCATGATGCTTTTGTGCGCTTTTCCATGTCCGAAGTCCATTCTCATGGTCAGGAAGAAATTGTGGGGCAGGATGGGTGTGTGACCCATTGTGAATTGCCTCATCCTCATTACCGCGTGGAAGCTGATGAAATCGAGGTGTATCTTAATCAAAGGGTGTATGTAAGAGGAGCGCTGTTCCGAGCCGGTAATGTTCCCTTTTTATATTTGCCGGTGTATTCCCGCAACCTGGGCAAAAAATCACCCTGGTCGGTTTCGGCAGGATATGAGTCAGAAAAAGGAGCTACCACGAAAGTAAGTTATCTTTTTCGCCAGAAATACTATGCTGACCGGCAACAAGAGGAAAGACTGAGCCGATGGAGCCTTCTCTTACAGGGCGACCATTATACAAGGCGGGGAACCGGTCTGCATACCTACGGAAAGTTCGGAGTGCTGGATGATGCCTGGATGGGCCGGCTTTTTGGCTATTATATAGAGGATGATCGCTATGATTTCACGCGCCGTCTATCAGATGAGGAACTGGATAACCTGATAGAATCAGGTGAACTTGATGATAAATATAAGTACGATATCCATCGTTATACACTGACTTCAGAAAATCGTTTTGAATTGCCCCGTGACTGGCTATGGCATCTGAATTTTGAACTACACAGTGACCCCGATATCTATCGGGATTTTATCGAAACAGACCGGCCAGAACAATTGAGAGTGCAACGGGGTGTTGAAAGTGTGTTCAGTCGCGTCTTTGATGACCACTATTTTTCGTTAAGCATGCGTTATAAAGAGCGCTTGAGTCGCCTTCAATATCGCGATACGTATAAACACTGGGCTGATGATATTGAGTTTGATAGAATAGATTACTACCGGGCTCAACAGCAGATACCCGTCGCCTCCCTGGAGCGGCGGTATCTTCCTCTTAGTTCACATCTCATGTATAAATATCAGTTAGATTTTTTCAATGTGCTTGATACCGGTCTTATGCCGCAAAGCACGGCCGACGAAAGATGGCTCACAGGAGCGATGCTGGATAACCGGTTCTTTTTTAATTATTATTTTACCCCTCTTTTCTCCATTGACAGTGAAAGCGGCTTAAAAAGTGGGTACGTGAGTTATGATAGAGACAGCTATGGAGATAACCGCTTTGAAAGAGTGGAAGATCAGCTTGATGAGCGCCCCTGGTTGCAACCCCATATGGTGGAGGATGCTTTTCAAAAGATAGATTCAACACAGATCAGTGGATATAGTTATAATACCCTGAATTATCATCCTGCTGATAACCTGCGGTTTTATACATTTTATAATCATGTACATAATTTTGGTGATACCACCGGAGATTTTTACCAGGAAATAGCCAATCATCGATATAAAGAAGATGTGTACCCTTTTCTGCGGGAAACCCGGGAAGTGGGTGCCGGTTTTGAGCATACCTGGGATTCTCCTGCGTATAGACTCAATGTGGAATTTGGCGAAAACCTGCGTTCTGACCTGTATCCCCGCGAAACCATGCGCTATGTGAGAGGGGATGTGTCCGTGCAGAATGAGGATGAAACATTTTCTCTTTTTGCCGGACCTGCCTGGAATAAGGTGAATGAGCTGGCGGTTTTTGATGATGGAGCAGAGCGGCAGTATGAAGATTTTGAGAGGGATATCTATACGCTGTATGCCGGCTTTGATCTTCAGCCGGAAGACAGATGGCGCTGGTCTCTGGTCTATCATTCTTCCTGGGAAAAAGAAGATCATCCCCAGCGGCCTGATGATAGGAGAACCCTTGATCAGGTTTATTCCCATCTGACGAGTACCCTTGAACTCCAGGTTTCCGACCGGTATACCCTTAACACTCATGCAACGTATGATATTGATGAAAGTGACTTTGAATATATTAGTGTCGGATTGGACCGATGGCTTCACTGCTGGAATGTAGGAATGAATGTACAGATGCGTCAGAACCTTGATGAATTCAGTCGTGATTACGGAGACAGGTCTTTTCGTTATGCGGTGCATATTGGATTAGAGGGAATCCCGGGTGCCAGATTCGATACCGGAGATGTGGCTGAAGGCCTGGCAGCTGTTCAGGAGACTCCTGCACGACGGGAATCTCTGGCAAGGTAACAAAGAAGCAGTAAGCCGTCTTAAATACAATGTTCAATTATAATGGTCTGTAATGAAGGAGGATAGTTATTCATGAAATCTCAGGAGATTCGTGATTGCTTTGTCGATTATTTTGTTCAGCGATCTCATAAACATATACCGGCTGCACCGCTGGTTCCAGTGGGTGATCCCACTTTGTTGTTTACTACTGCCGGTATGGTGCAGTTTAAACCGCTGTGGGAAGGAACGGCGGAAATCAAGCATCCCCGGGCAGTAACAGTGCAAAAGTGCCTTCGGCTCAGTGACCTGGAAAATGTGGGAAAAACACCACGTCACGACACTCTTTTCGAAATGCTGGGAAATTTCTCTTTTGGAGACTATTTTAAAAGGGAAGCGATTGATTATGCCTGGGAATTTTTGACGGAAGTACTTTCTCTCAGCCCTGACAGATTGTGGATAACGGTGTATAAGGATGACGATGAGGCAAAACAGATATGGTTGGAAGAAAAGAACATTCCTTCTCAACGAGTGGTATCCCTTGGTGATGAGGAGAATTTCTGGGGACCTGCCGGAGAAAGTGGTGCCTGTGGGCCCTGTTCCGAGATAATATATGATCTGGGTGAAGAAAAGGGTTGTGGTGAAAAAGATTGTGGACCTGCCTGTGAATGCGGACGCTGGCTGGAAGTCTGGAACCTGGTATTTCCTCAGTATGATAAAAGAAAGGATGGCAGCTTTCAACCTTTAAAGAATCGCGGGATAGATACAGGGATGGGACTGGAACGCCTGGCTATGATCCTGCAGCAGAAAGATTCTATTTTCCAAACCGATCTCTTTTTTCCTATCATTAAAGAGAGTTGCTCCCTTGCTGATTGTTCTTACGGGCAGGATCCCGTTACTGACAGAGCATTGAATATTATTGCCGACCATGTCCGCGCCCTTACTTTTGCTATTGCCGAAAATGTCACCCCTTCCAATGAAGGACGGGGCTATGTGCTGAGACGTTTGGTGCGAAGAGCTTCGAAATACGGTCGGGACCTGGGGTTACATAAACCCTTTCTTTATACCCTGGTAAATACTGTCATTGATATTATGCATCAAACGTACCCCGAACTGGTGGAAAAGACGGAACTCATCAAGCAGATTCTCATGCGGGAAGAGGAACGTTTTTTGAAGACCCTGGACCAGGGAATGAGCCTGCTCCAGGAAGTGATAGAGGATGAGAAAAAGAAAGAATGCAAGGTGATATCGGGCAAAACGGTATTTACCCTCTATGATACCTATGGGTTTCCGGTGGAAATGACCGAAGAAATTCTCTCTCAGGAGGGGTTGGTATTTGACCGGGAACAGTTTGAGAGTGAACAGTCCAGAGCAAAAGAAATTGCCCGTAGTTCATGGCAGGATAACGGGACGGCGGAAGAGATGGAACACCTCTACAGGTCTCTTTTTGAAGAGTATGGCAAGACCAGATTTACCGGTTATGAAAAACACGAAAGTACCGCCAGAATTTTGAGTATCCTTCAAAATGGCAGGCAAATCGATTCTAAAAAGGCTGGTGATGAGAAGGTTGAAATTGTTCTGGATGAGACGCCTTTTTATGCGGAAAGTGGGGGACAGGTTGCTGATACCGGCTATCTCATTTTCCCCGGTGGCAAGGTGAGGATTCTGGACGTGGCTAAAACACCTGATGCATTGTTTGTGCATAGCGGGAAAATAGAGGAAGGCGAAATAAAGGTGAACACGAAGGTAACCGCCAGGATTGATTTCACCCGTCGCCGGGAGATTATGAAGCATCACACCTGTACCCACCTTCTCCAGGCTGCTTTACGAGAGGTGCTGGGAAATCATATCGGGCAGACTGGTTCCTATGTATGTGAAGACCATTTTCGCTTTGACTTCACTCATTTTCAGGCTCCCTCTCAACGTGAGATAGAGCTGATAACCAAAAAAGTAAATGAATATATCCAGCTGAATAAACCGGTACATTCTGAAATATTATCACTGCAGGAAGCCAAAGAAAGGGGAGCACTGGCTTTTTTTGGTGAAAAGTACGGGGAAACCGTCCGGGTGATAACGATACCTGATATAAGCCTTGAGCTCTGTGGAGGCACCCACCTTGATCAGACTGGCTATGCCGGTATTTTTCAGGTGGTATCAGAAGCTTCCGTGGCAGCGGGAGTGCGGCGTATTGAAGCGGTCGTGGGGGAAAATGCGGTGCAGGAAGTGATTCAAAAAAACCGCCTTTTAGGTAAACTGGAAAATATGCTTAAAACCGATATGGATGAGATTCCTGCCGCGGTGGAAAGACTGGAAAAAGACCTTCATGAGCTTCAAAGAGAAAACAGGGAATTGCGTCAGAAAGATCTTTTCTTTCAGGCTGATGAACTCCTGGAAGAAAGCCCCGTAAAGAATGGCATTAAGGTGGTTGTGAAACGCTGGCAGGGACGCCAGATGAAGGAACTTCTCCCCCTTGCCGATCATATACGGCAGAAATCCCGTCAATCAGCGGCTCTGTTGTTTATCAATGAGGAAAAAAACAAGGTGCAGTTGTTGGTAGCACTGACAGAGGATCTGACTGACCGCTATCATGCCGGGAAAATGGTCAAAGAACTGGCTGGTTTGCTGGGTGGCGGAGGCGGCGGCAAGCCTGATTGTGCCCAGGCAGGAGGAAAAAAGCCGGAAAATATTCCTGACGTTATCAAACGTTTTGAACAGTTCATGGGATAACAATGACACCGGTGATGGCTCTTGATATAGGACAGAAAAAAACAGGGGTGGCTTTAACAGATTCACTGGAGATGATTGCCAGACCCTGTACAGTTTTATATCATAAAGAGCCGTACCAGCTGCTGGAGCAGGTGATTATCCTTATCAGGGAGAAAAAGGTTGATACCATTGTGGTGGGAGTTCCCTATGGAAATGAAGGCGAGTTGACTGAACAGGCAGATTTTGTTCTCCAGATGAGCCGGTTCCTCCAGAAAAGAATGAGTAAAGATATCCAGTGGGTGTTTCAGGAAGAAATCCTTTCAACCCATGAAGCCTGGCAGCGGCTTCTTGAGTCAGGAGCAGGTCGAAAAAAAAGGCGTCAGCCGATGGACAAATTTGCTGCTGTCCAGATTTTACAACGATATTTATCTAAACGAGAGGTGAAATAAAATGATGCCAAGTGACAGGACCGTAGAATTTATGAATTCCGTGGGAAGTCATATGGCTCTGACTTTTGGTGATATTATTCTTATGCCCGGCTATTCTGAAATAATGCCCGGTGAAGTAGACCTGAAAACGAAACTCACCCCTCATATAGACCTCAATATTCCCTTCCTCAGCGCTGCCATGGATTCAGTCACTGAAGCTCCCATGGCGATTGCTATGGCTTTGCAGGGGGGTATGGGGGTGATACATAAAAACCTGTCTCCCGAACAGCAAGCCAGGGAGGTTAAAAAGGTGAAATATTTTCTGAATGGATTCCTGGAAAAGGTAAGGGTAGTATCTCCGGATCACACTGTCGAAGATGTGCTCCGGTACAAGACAGAGAAAGGTTTTTCTTTTACCAGTTTCCCCGTGGTGGATGAAGAGCGCCGTTTGCTGGGAATTATCACCAAAAGAGAGATAAAATATTGCGAAGACAGGAAGATACCGGTAAAGGATATAATGATTAAAAAACCGGTGATTTCTGAGAGAAGATGCACCCTTTCTGAGGCTTACGAGATAATGAAAAAACATCAGATTAATATCCTGCCGGTTATTGAAAAAGGGCGTTTATCAGGAATCTACTGCTGGAAGGATGTGTGTGATATTATTCGCACCGAGCATCCTTACTATAACAGGGATGAACACCATCAGTTACGCTGTGCGGCAGCTGTTAGTCCCCGCGATTATCAGCGGGTGGACATACTGGTAGAAGCCGGGGTGGATTGCCTGGTGGTGGATACGGCTCATGGCCATACGAAAAATGTGCTGGATATGGTTCAATGGATAAAAGAACATTATGAAATAGAAGTGATTGTGGGAAATATTGCCCATAAAGAAGCTGTCTCCGACCTTATCAAGGCCGGTGCAGATGCGTTGAAAGTGGGTATCGGGCCGGGGTCCATCTGTACTACCCGGGTGGTTACCGGTATCGGAGTGCCGCAGATAACAGCAGTCTATGAATGTGCGCTGGCGGCTAAAGGGCGAGTGCCCATTATTGCGGATGGAGGCGTGACCTTTTCCGGGGATGTTGCCAAAGCTCTGGCTGTAGGAGCTGATGCAGTTATGATGGGTAATGCGCTTGCCGGTACAGAGGAAAGTCCTGGAGAAACAATATTATATCATGGACGGAAGTATGTCAGCTATCGAGGAATGGGTTCCATGGAAGCGATGAATGAAAAGATGGGTTCTCGTCAGAGGTATTCTCAGGATACTCAGGCATCAGAGAAAATGGTGCCGGAAGGTATTGTGGGAATGGTTCCTTATAGAGGGTCGGTTCAGGAAGTGTTGCAGCAATTTGCCGGAGGCTTGAGAAATGCGCTGGGATATGCCGGTGCTCCTTATATTCGTTCTTTTCAGGAAAAGGTAGACCTGAAAAAGGTTACAGCCTCCGGACAACGAGAAAATCATCCTCATGATGTTATAATCAGGAAAGAAGCACCGAATTATAAGGGCTCAGGAGATAATGTTTTCTGACTGGAAATTATCCGGATTCTTGACTCAATTAA
>PWGE01000404.1 GCA_003554345.1 Candidatus Sumerlaeota bacterium
CCGCCTTAAAATGTCTGAGGCTTTTTCCCGGGCTTTGCCTCTTCGCACCCGAGCTATCAGGGTATGGAGGAGTATTCCCGCTGCCATTCCGGCAAGTGCCGCTACTATTATCAGAATGAGTTGATTCACCGTCAACCTCCTTTTGAGCAATATTCGTTTGTCAAAAGAGCTGAACCAAAAGGTCTCGGACAGAAATTATATATACTTTTCTAAAGGTTCAAAACTCTTAGTTTATTCTACTATTATATATCATTCATTTCAAAAATTCAAAAGAAGCAAAAATAAAAACGACATTACGCAGGTTGTTTTTTTCTGCTAAAAAAAAGTGTTATGCGACCCCTGCCTAAAACACTTTTTCGAGAGATAGCCATAAAATAATACCCTCCTCTGAAAATAAAACCTTTTTGAGATGCAAAACATTGCGTGGCTACCTTGAGATAATTTCGTGTTTCTGTCACAAAATATTTATCAGGATCTTTATTGCGAACTTTTTTGACTTTGCGGGCTCTCTCCTTTGCATGAAGCATTCTAATTTCTTAAGTTTATTACTCTTCATCTGGTCCTCTTTTCCAAAAGAGTTTTATCTTCCTGAAAGTTCACTCTGGCGGATTTGCGTACTTTTTATCTTTTGCGATCTTGACTGATTCTTGGTCTTCTTTGCGGCTTTGCGGGCTTTGCGTGATACTTTCTTTTTCTGGATTTTTTTTCATCATTGGTGGCGCCAGTACGCGCTGGCATGAATAACTCCTCTGAAAATAAATCTCTTTTGAGACGCAAAATATTGCGTGGCTACATCGAGATAATTTGACGTTTCTTTCAAAATGTTTTGTCATGGTCTTTCTGAAAGTCCGCCTCTTGCGGATTTGCGAGCTTTTTTTGCCCTGGCGTGCTTGTCCGGATTCTGTGTATTTCTTGACTTCCTGAAAGTTCACTCTGGCGGATTTATCATTGGTGACGCCTGCTTTTGAGTTAGCTTGCAGAGCTCTACCAGGATCTTAACTGCGCTGTCTAACTTTGCGGGCTGCGTGTAATATACTCTTACTCTTGGTAATCTTCCATTCTGACTCGTGAGGTTGTATCTCTATTAACTATTACTTATTTTCTTTTAGCTAACAAACTCCTTACTCCTTTTTCAGTCCTTTTGGCAGGGTATCTTCCCGCCCAGCTTTCTTCTTACCTTTTCAAATGTATCTACATCCTGGGTATAATCGGTAAAACTTGTAGTGAGGCGTTGAATATACTGATTGACTTTTTTTTCTCCCAGAGTCTTTTCGGCTTTTTTCAGCAGTTCAAAATCCTGCAAACCGGCTCGCATTAATTCCAGCCGCATACTACCGGCGGGACCATCAGGTAGCGGATAAAAGAGGCTTCCATCACCCCATAGAGCGGGATCGATATTTTTAACAGTTGCCTGGTCTGTCCAGGGGTTATCTACCTCGTCCCAGTAAGTGGCATGCCAGAAAAGGTATCCGGTAACGATGTCTTTGCTGAATATTTGCCAGAATAAAAGTCTGTGCTCCAGGGCAGTATGATTGAGCAGGATGTTACACCAACCTTCTCGGGGAGCCAGGGCAGTATAAAGCCAGATTTCATCTCCTTCTTTGTATTTTTGCCGGGCTTTGTCCTCTATTCTGGTGTAATAATCTGTTTGAAAAGCCCAGAGATTAACACTGTTACTCAATATTTCAAAGGGGGCCTCTCCTTCTTGAGCGTGGTCATAAAACGTCATGGCGTAGCGTATTCCAGGATAAAGATTATGCCAGCCCCGGGCATTTTCAGTGATTTCTTTATAATGGGAGATCGTGGTGGGCTCATCAAAGATGAGCACCCAGCTTTTTTCCTCTGCGCCCAGACTCTGTATTGACTCCCACAAATCGGGGGTTAAGCCTCTGTCCACCCGGAAAGTGGTAACACGTGGATCGGTCATGTACTCTTCTGCACGCGGGTCGTCCAGGGAATAGGGAAGATGATAGGCACTCAAACGATAATCAAGTAAGGCGTCGTAATATTGCCGGTAAATTTTTCGGAACTCTTTACTATGACGGTCTACGTTATAATATTGAGCCAGCCCCTCACTTTCCAGTCCAATAGCGGTTTGTAAAGAAGGAGAAGTGGGCATCTTCCAATCCCAGGAGGTGATATTTACCGGAATTTCCAGGTCTCCTATTCTGACCACTGTGTTTTTCGATTGGTCGATTTTTACCCGAACCCATATGGATTTGGTAACGTCTTGCTGAAGATGGATTGTGTTAGTTGGCACAAGAGGGTCGGGATAGACGGGACGGGTATATTCTTTGCCGGAATAACCCCATTCTGCAGTTTCAGGAGTGCTGATGTAAACCACCTCGAAGGTTTCCAGAGGACTTTGAATGGAAAGAAGCAGTTCTTTTTCAGAACGAAGTACTATCTGAAAAGAGACGTACTCCTTCTGTGCTCCGTAAATGTTCGCTTCTTTCCTGCCTTCAGGAAAGGTGTCGGGAAATATTTTCAGAGTGGAAGGAGCAATAGCCCATTCTACAAATTCTTTTTTCTGTCTGTCATCATCGGCGCTTAAAGAATGCTCAGGAGCAACATGACATGACTCCATAAGAAAAGATCCTACAAACAAAAGAAGAATAAAGCCAGTCATCCTTTTTATACTACCACCTTTTTCAAATATAATAGCATCCTTTTTTGAGAGCAAAACGCAGGTTTTTTAATAATGAATTACAGTGATTTCTTTGTTTGCTGTTCAAATACCATGACAACTTTTCAAAGGGGCTGTTATATCTTTTCTCGTCTGATTGCCTTTATAAATCTGATGTAAATAAAATTGTTACAGCCAGCTCCTCTGAAAATAAACTCTACAAAATACAATGTGCTTTAATAAAAAAACTTGAACCTCACTATTGGCTTGGCGCTTCCCTGGGAGCGCCGATCTCCGAATCGGCTCTGGTTGTCCTGAAAAAATACCTTGAGAAAGTATAATTCAGAAATCCACTGTTAAAATGGGCATAATACTCTATTTTCATGCTTGGTGGCGCTGATGTCTGCATCAGCGTGAATAACTCCTCTGAAAATAGAACTATTAGAGTCTGCCTGATTCCGTGATCCTATATCTCCTATTGCTCATATTGGTCCTATCAGTCATGTATTATTTTCATGATTGGTGGCAACAACTTCCGGGTTGGCGTGAAGAACTCCTTACTGTTCAAA
>PWGE01000328.1 GCA_003554345.1 Candidatus Sumerlaeota bacterium
AACAAAAGATATGCTGGAAAAAGGATTTCTACGCTTAAAAAAATGCCTGGATCTGGGAAGACTCCGTGTTCATAGTGAAAAAAGAATGCAGAATAAAGTTTTTGTTGATTTTATTGCTTTAATTATCACGACAACGTTGAAAACCATATTTTCCAACATATACCACTAAATTCCAGGTATAATACCCCTAGATTTTTTCTCCAAGATTTGGTATAATGTTGGTGTCTGCGGATAGCAGATCCCATTAACTATCATACCGGGGGTATTATACAGCCATGCACGAAACTACAGTTATCAACACATCTCCAGTCACAGGCACCATAAGGGAACTACAACCTATCTGGCTTTTGCCGGTGAGCAATTTAGAACGTAAGGATTACTGGAACACAGTAGTCAGTCGTTATCACTACCTGGGGCACAAGAATATGCCGGGCAGACAGATTAAGTATCTTGCTTTCTCCGGCGAACGGCCAATTGCAGCTTTGAGTTTTCGGGCCTGTGCCCTTAAGCTTGAGGTTCGTGATTGTTTCATCGGCTGGTCAAAAAATCAGCGCAGGCAATATCGCAAACATATTCTCAACAACAACCGTTTTCTCATTTTTCCCTGGGTTTCGGTCCGCAATCTTGGCTCCTATCTTTTAGCATCTGCTGTGAGAAGGATCTCCTCTGACTGGCAGAAAAAATACGAATGTGAGCCTTGGCTTTTGGAGACTTTCGTTGATCCCGAATGTTTTGAAGGCACTATTTATTCTGCAGCCAACTGGACCTACCTGGGTGAGACAAAGGGCTACAGCAAAGAAGGTCAAAAATTTATCTATCACGGCCGTCCCAAAGAGGTTTTTGTCTATATTCTCCGGAAAGACTTCCGGGAATTACTGGGGACCAGGCCAGCTCCTATCCGCAGGCGCTATACCTTTCGGAGGGAGCGGATTAAAATGCTCAACTATGCTCCAGGTGATTGGTCTTCTTATCTTTTTGAAGGGATAGATTTCGAAGATACGGAGTGGCTGGCAGATCGGCTGGATATTTTTCACCGCAAGTTTTCTAGCTGTTTCAACCACCCCAAACAGGAGTTTTACAGCCTGACATACCTCAGAGGACTATTGAGCGATGATCTAAATAAGAAGACCGCAGAAACTATAGCACTGCGCTATCTTGGTAAAAATAAGGTGCGTTATCTACAGAAGTTCCTCACGGAATCTCCCTGGGACGACTGTAAAATGCAGGAGATTATCCAACAGGAGGCCATTCGTTTTCTCGATCATCCTCAAGGGATGATCAACATAGACTCCAGCGAGATGGAAAAACGCGGTTCTCATTCCGTGGGAGTTGCCCATCAGTACTGTGGGCGTTTGGGTAAATTGGCCAACTGTCAAAGTGGTGTTTTTATCGGTTATTCTAGCTCCAAAGGATATACACTCCTTGATCAACGCCTGTATATGCCCAAGCAATGGTTTGAAGATGAGTATGCTCAAAAACGTGAAGATTGTAGGGTGCCCCAGGATCTCAAGTTTAAGACCAAGCAAGATATCGCTATTGAACTTCTCCAAAATCTGCCCGAATTTCAAGCTACTTGGATCGGGATGGACAGCTTCTTTGGTAGAGATTATGAATTGCGAAAGGCCGTTGGGGCTCGCTTAAATTACTTTGCCTCTGTCCCCTGTGACACCAGGGTGTGGCTGAAACGACCCAGGCTCATTCTGCCTGATTACAAAGGTCGTGGTCCCCGTCCGAAGAAAAAGAGACCCGAAACCAAACCACTCAGAGTAGATGAGCTGAAAGAGTCCGAACATGTGCAGTGGAAAGAGGTTGCCCTCAATGAAGGTTCAAGAGGTATAATTACTGCTAAAGTAGCTATGCTGCGTGTCGTTGAATGTGTTGATGGCATGCCCAAACAAGAAGTCTGGCTTGTAATGCGCAAGCATGATAGCGGTAAAGTCAAATACTTTTTATGCAACGCTCCAGAAGATATTGCCAAAGAATACTTGCTCCAGGCCCTTATTATGCGCTGGCCAATAGAACAGACTTTTGAACTGGGTAAAAGCGAACTGGGAATGGCAGATTATGAATGCCGCTCCTGGCCAGCCTGGCACCGCCATATGGCTCACGTATCTATGGCATTGCTTTTTCTCCTTTTTCTTCAAGATGAACTGCGCCCTGACTGTAAAGACAGTCAGGAAAAGGACAATAGTGTTTCAGATGAACAAAAGGATACCTCCCGTAAAAAGAAAGGACCAGCTCTCAACCTTGTCCGAATTCAGAAGCTCTTAAGTGCTGCATTGGAAAAGATATATGGGTGGGCTACAAGTGCTAAAGAAAGACTGCTTTATTATTTCCGAAATACTTATAAATCCTATATGTCTAGAAAACGCAAACAGGAAAGAGAATTTGCAAGGCGTGGTCTGTATAATGTCACTCCTTTCAGTTTTCTTGAAGGTGGCAGCAACAAATGTAGAGGACCTTAGCATTAAACCATAAATTACCATAAAAAATTTCCAAAAATCTGTTTTTAAATCTTTTTAACCCTAATCGACGTTGTCGTGCTAAATATATTAGAATAATAATAAATTCTTTTTATTACTCTGATTTTCCTTCAATTTAGTTATTCGACAATCCTAACAGGTAGGTTAAATCTGCTCAAAATCAAGCAAACAGGGAAGTATATTTTCAGCAAGAACCTATTCCCCTGGCAAAATTAACTGGTAAAGTAAAAAGCATTCCAGTATCTGATTGCTCCAAACCTCCAGTTACTTCTTCAATTATATTGATTGCCAGCTGTAATTTTTTTTCACAGTCAACAACTGTAAACAGGGTCTTGTTATGGCCCATATTATCCCCGGCAATCTCGGCAAAGCGTGAAAAAATTGAAATATGATCGGCAAGTAAATGTCCCATGCCTGTACTGTCAATGACGGTGGCACCATTAATACTTTCTTCGTAGAATCTATCAAGAATTAACTGCATATGATCCTGACTTTCAATAACTGCAACTAAAAGTTCCAATTTAATCACCCTTTTCTTGAACAGTCATCATAATTAAACCTGACCGGATTTTTGTATGGAATTAGTATTGAGTAGAGCTTTTTTAACCAGTAGTGGGCCAACAAGTTCAAATACTATTACAGACCCAAGAATAACAGTTACTATTACACCTCGTTCTAAGGGGAGTTTTTGTTCTGCAAGAATACTTAG
>PWGE01000057.1 GCA_003554345.1 Candidatus Sumerlaeota bacterium
AGGTTTTCACATCATTTCCCCTTTCATTTCTGTCATTGATAATCTTGGACTTTTCCCATCACGAAAGTTGCCTCTGCCCGGGTGCCACGACCCAAGGCACTATCCACCTGAATGGTGCCCCCCATCAGCCCCACCAACTCTTTGATGATGGGCAGACCCAAACCGGTGCCACCTGAAGGAGACGTGGACCCATCTTCTTCCTGACAAAAAGGATGGAACAGTTTTTCCAGGGTTTCCCTATGCATTCCAGGGCCCGTGTCTTCCACCGTCAGTTGCAGTGTGTGGCAGTTCGCCGTGGTTTCCTGACACGTCATGGAAATAAGAGCTTTCCCTTCCCGGGTGTACTTCACGTTATTGCCTTTCAGGTTGATGATGTAAAGTTTCCCTGGGGACAGTGAGGGCCACCAGGTCAAACATGTGGTCTGCAGTGCACATCCATGACTAGGTTACGGTTCCCCGGCTGTCGTCATAGTCTTCATAGGCTTTGGTTTCCATAATGTCTTCAATGATTGTCACCATCCGATACACGTCTTCGAAAGACACATAAAAGGCAACCGGTGCCAGACGAATCACGTTGGGATAGCGAAAATCCGGAACAATTTTTCGATCTTTCATGGCTTTATTGATCCGAAGGGCCTCATCGTGCTCCAGGGCCAGATGGCCGCCTGTTTTTGGCAATAGAAAAATACAATTTTTGGCAATCAGAAATGCAATTCCAGCACATACCAAACTACTTTATGAGTGAGTTAGTCATGCGGTAACTTTTGCCCGTGAACATCAACATATGTGAATGATGAATCAGACGGTCTACAATGGCAGCGGTGAGTTTTTCATCAAAGAGAAATCCTTTCCATTTGCCAAACTCAATATTTGTGGTCAAAATGATACTTTTTGTCTCGTAACAGGTTGAAACAATATCAAATAACATTCTGGCGCCTTCCTGATGAAGTGGAAGATACCCCCATTCGTCGAGGATTAACAGGTCAGCCTGACCAATCTTCTTATGGACTCTGGCCACTTGCTTCGAATCATTGTCTTCCAATTGATTGATCAGATCATGAACACGGAAAAAGACTGTTTTTTTGCCCTGACTAATGGCTTTGACACCCAGTGCAACTGCTAAATGAGTTTTTCCGGTACCAACGGCTCCATAAAGAATCAGGTTTTCTTTCTTTTCAATGAAAGCAAGGGATTCAAGTGTTTCCTGCTGCATTTTCTCCGGAAAATTGATTCGAGAGTAGTCATAATCCTTCAAGGATTTTACTGTTAGGAAACCTGCATTGGTAAGATTCCGGATACGTCTTTTTTCTTCACGATCTTCATCAAGTGCCTTAAGAAGCTTCAATAAGAATTCCTCATAGGTGTTCGCGTTGATTTCAGGATATATTTCCATGAGAGTATTGGACAGTTTCAGTTTCTTCTGGTACCGTTCGATTTCTGTTCTCATTGATTGCCACCTCCCATCAATTCATCATATTGGGAGGCATCAACTTCATAAGATGGTAAATCAAAAGGAAAATCAATGGAACTGTCATAAATCAACCGGTTTTCTTTTAATCTTTTAAACGTAACAGCGAGGGCTTCAGGCGACAGCGCATGGTGTTTCTTGGTTTCCTGTAATACCGCATCTGCGTAATCCATGTCTTTTTCAAGGAGGATTGTTTTCAACACATGGAAAGCGTTACGAAAATTGTCTTGATCGCTCTTTTGCAGGTAATCCTGCCAGGACGGTGGCAATAAGGTGTAGATGCCTGAATACTTTAAAGCATTCGGTCTGGCTTTGATCACATCGATAAAATCAATGTAATGAATCGATTCAGCTCCTTTCGTGAATAGTCTTGGATGCTTTGCGATGGTCTTGCACAAATCTTTCGATAAGATATGAATCGTATTGGCCATTATTTTCAGGACAACAGTCTGGCCTACATATTGGGGGGTGGCTGAATACCGGCAGTTCGAAAACTCAACGAGGCCGTATTGGTTAACTTTACGGCTTTCGTATCTGGCCGTTTCAAAAGCAACCTTGTTGACAGGCACCATGGATGCCTGTTCCTGCTCAAAGAGGGTTTGAATTGACTCATTGAACCGGTAATGTTTCTGCTGATGTCTCAAAGAACATTTTTCTAGCAATTCTGCATTAAAGGTTTCCAGATTATCGATCCTGGGTTCCGGGACAAACAGGTTTCTTCTGATGGTTCCGACCTTGTTTTCAACATTGCCTTTTTCATGCCCGCTGTTTGGGTTGCAGAATTTGATGGTAAATCCGTAGTGTGTGGCGAACCTTTGAACAAAATCGGCTGCTTTCAAGATCCCTTGTTCATCTCTCATTCTTAAAGCGGCTGAAGCCATTTGATCAAACCATAGGGTTTGGGGTACATAACCGGTGTAATGAAATATCGTGACTAAGCTTTCCAAAAGAGCCTCTCTGGTTTCGCTTCTGGTGACAACCGCGAAGCCGGCGTTTGATTTTGGAAAAGAAAGAATGAATTCATGAAATTTTTTCAGCGTGTCGTTTTCATAGGCTTCAAAGGTGCCAAAATCGACCTGTGCTTCGCCACCGGGATGTTGGAGTAGGAGATGGGCCTTTTGCGCACCATACACTTTCTCTTTTTCTTCTTTGACAAGGTTCCTTACGGTTCGGGCTGAGACTTCCAGGATCTCAGGATATTCTGCTCTTAAACGGTCATAGATACGTGTGGCAGTATGTCTTTGCTTATGGTGCCTTGATTTGTCTTCCACGATCCATTCATGGATCATGGGTCTCAGTGCATCAGTTTTGTTGGGTCGTTGCGCGTTATGTGGTTGCTCATTGAAATCCTGCATTTCAATATATTTCTTGATGGTGCGATAATTCTTTCCGGTCATGCGTCTTATTTCTGAGTAGCTTTTGCCTTCCCTGTAAAATAATTCTCGGATATAATGGACCTGAGTAATTGTCAGCACTTCCTTTCCCCCCCTAAAAGCTTAGTCACTTATTAGGGTATTGGTTAAGATTTGTGCTGGCAATTACTTTTGTACTTTTGACTGCCATTTATTGTATTTTTAAATTACCAAATACAGCCGTCGTGAAAACTTAAATAGCGTATCTTTTCTTCTGCATGTTTGCGCTCAGTGATGTCACGATAATAATAGACTCGCCCGTAGTAATGTTCATTATGTCCAAGCATGGGAGCAGAATAAAGCTCAAGTAT
>PWGE01000337.1 GCA_003554345.1 Candidatus Sumerlaeota bacterium
CCCCATGGCTGCCGGATAATATGCTCAGGCCAATTACATCCACATCTTCCTGCACCACCGTGTTAACAATTTTTTCTGGGCTCTGCCTCAAACCGGTATAAATTACCTCCATACCTGCATCCCTCAAAGCCTGGGCTACTACTTTCGCCCCCCGGTCATGCCCGTCTAGACCAGGTTTGGCTATTAATACTCTTATTTTATCTCCAGCCATAATCCCGCCTCCTGAATCTAAAATGTAGGAGCTTCATACTCTCCATAAACATCTCTTAAAACACCACAAACTTCACCAATAGTTGCATAAACCTTAACCGCTTCTATAATCGAAGGTATTACATTCTCTCCAGATTCCGCATTTTTCTTGAGCTGGTTTAGAGCTTTTTGTACTTTCTCAGAATCTCGTTCTTCTTTTGTTTTCTTCAATCTTTCAATCTGTCCTTTTTCAAACTCCGGATCGACTTCCAGCAAGTCCTCGGGAGGAGTATCTTCCTGCTGGAATTTGTTGACACCAACAACGATGTCTTCTTCTTTTTCAATTCGTTTCTGGGTATTATAGGCACTCTTCTGAATTTCCTGCTGGATGTAACCACTTTCAATTGCAGTTACCATTCCACCCATTTCTTCAATCCGTTCCAGGTAATCATAAACTTTTTCTTCAATTTCATCGGTGAGTTTTTCAATATAGTAAGAACCTCCAAGAGGATCAGCTGTTGCAGTTGCTCCACTTTCATGGGCGATTATTTGCTGAGTCCGCAGGGCGATTCGCACCGATTCTTCGCTGGGTAAAGCCAGGGCCTCATCAAAAGAATTGGTATGCAGGGATTGAGTTCCACCCAAAACAGCAGCTAATGCCTGCATGGTTACCCTGATAATATTATTCTGGGCCTGCTGTGCTGTAAGAGCAGCTCCAGCCGTTTGGGTATGAAAGCGTAGCATTTTACTCTTGGAATTTTGGGCTCCAAACCGGTTGTCCATAAGTTCAGCCCAGATCCTTCGGGCAGCTCTAAATTTGGCCACTTCTTCAAGGATATTCATCTGGGCATTGAAGAAGAAAGAAAGCCTTGGAGCAAAATCATCCACTTCCAATCCAGCATCCATTGCTGCTTCAACATAGGCTATACCATCAGCAAGGGTAAAAGCAAGCTCCTGCACAGCATCAGAACCGGCTTCCCGAATATGGTATCCCGAAATACTTATGGTATTCCAGTTGGGAAGTTCCCGGGAACAGTATTCAAAGATATCAGTAATTAAACGGAGTGAAGACTCTGGAGGAAAAATATAAGTACCGCGGGCAAAATATTCTTTTAAAATATCATTCTGGATTGTTCCTTTTAGGGCATCAGGTGAAATACCTTGTTTATCGGCAACAGCAATATACATAGCCAGCAGGACAGCAGCAGGAGCATTGATGGTCATGGATGTACTTACTTTATCAAGAGGAATCCTGTCAAAAAGGATTTCCATATCAGCGAGGGAATCGATGGCCACACCAACCTTGCCTACCTCACCATCAGCAAGAGGATGATCGGAATCCAGTCCAATCTGGGTTGGCAGATCAAAAGCAACGGAAAGACCGGTCTGTCCCTGTTCTAAAAGGTAACGATATCTTTTATTCGATTCTTCTGCGCTGGCAAACCCTGCATACTGCCGCATGGTCCAAAGCCGGCCTCTGTACATGGTAGGATAAACACCCCGAACGAAAGGATATTGTCCGGGAAGACCCACTTTTTTCAGGTAATCTTCCATATTAACATCGAGTGGGGTATAAACCTCCTGCACTTCTTCTCCATAAGATGTCTTCTTTTCCTGCCAGCCTCTTTGTTTGAATTTTTTTAGAGGACCTTCCTGCCAGTTTTTTAACTCTTCCTGGAGTTTTTCCGGTTGATCCTTACCTTTCATTCGTCTTCTTCCTCCTTAGCAGCAATTTTATACTGGTTCAGCTCTTCACCCAGTTGCCATCCAAAATCCAGGGCTTTTTTGTTCAAATCCTCTGTCCCGGGAGGGACCTTTTCCAGAACAATTTCTTCCAGTTCATCTTTTTCAACAATTCCCTGAAGATAATTTAAAATAGACAGAGAGACGATATTTACCACAAGCTCTGTACCCAATTTTTCCCGAGTTAAGCGGGTAATAGGAACCTGATAGGTAGGGCCTCCACGTAGAGAAATATCGACTCTATCGTCCACGACCATAACTCCGTATTCTTTTAAGTCCCGCTGGTATTTATTGTAAGCTGCCTGGGTTAGAGCAAGAAGAAAATCCGGTTTATTGACCTGGGGATAATCTATTTCGGTATCAGAAATAATAATTTCTGCTTTACTGGCACCCCCACGAGCTTCAGGGCCGTAAGATTGAGTCTGAACCACCTGTTTATCGGTATATTTCACCACAGCTTCGGCTAAAATTATCCCAGCCAGGATCAGACCCTGACCTCCTGCACCGCTTAGCCTGATTTCATACCTGGCCATCATCCTTTCCCTCCCTGCGCTTTTTTAACCAGTTCTTCATATTTTACGGTATATTCTTCATCCTCACGATCGGCAAATATCCCGGTAACTATTTTTCCTGCCAGTTCCTCTGGTGATTTTTCTCTGGCTTTTTTAATATCAATTGCATTCTTTTTCTGCCATTCCAGCATTTCCACAGGGGATTTCATTTTATTTCTCCGCCCAAAATATGTGGGACACTGACTGATGGCTTCAACATAGGAAAAACCTTTCTTTGAAAAAGCTTTTTCCAGATAGGAGTTTAATTTGCGAACGTGAAAAGCGGTAGAACGTGCAACAAAATTTGCTCCAGCAGAGCTGGTAAGCTCACAAAGATCAAAGGGATCTTCAATATTCCCGTAGGGAGATGTTGTTGCATGCGCACCAACCGGGGTCATTGGGGAATACTGTCCGCTGGTCATGCCATAAATGCTGTTATTGAAAAGCACTACATTTATTCCTATATTCCGCCGGCAGGCATGGATTAAATGATTACCTCCAATAGCAGCCCCATCTCCATCACCTGTTACAACTACTACTTCCAGCTCTGGGTTGGCCATTTTTATTCCCGTTGCAAAAGCAATAGCTCGCCCGTGTACAGTGTGTAAAGTATTATAATTCAAATATCCCGGAGCCCTTGATGAGCATCCAATTCCAGAGACCACAACTACTTTATCCTGGTCCCAGCCCACTTTATC
>PWGE01000279.1 GCA_003554345.1 Candidatus Sumerlaeota bacterium
CGGAGAAATGATTGAGGTTATTGCTACCAGCGGAGACAGCTCGCTTGGAGGAAGGGATATAGATGCCCTTCTTGTAGAACATTTAAAAGCACATATTCTCAAAGCTCATCCTGAGACAGGTCTTGAGAGTCCCGCTATCAAAATTCAATTACAAGAACTGGCAAAAGAAGTAAAGCATGAACTTTCCTATAAGGAAGAAACAGAAATTCACATCCCCTTCCTCGCTGCAGGTTCCCGGGAAAGCACCGCTGTCAATTTTTCTACTCACCTCACTCGTTCAGACTTTAACACATTGTGCAAGAAAATATTCGAGAGATTATTCATCCCCTGTGAACAAGCACTCCAGGATGCTCATCTGGCAGCAAAGGAATTAGATAAAATATTTCTCATTGGGGGTTCAAGTAAAATTCCCGAAGTATACAGGCTGTGCCAGGAATTTTTCAAACAGGAACCGGCGCTTTCTTTAAATCCAGACGAATCCGTAGCTCGTGGGGCGGCTATCCACTCTGAAATGCTTCAGGGAGACCTTAAAGAGATGCTCCTTTTAGATGTCACCCCCTTATCTCTCGGAGTGGAAGTGGAAGGGGGTATTTTTGAAAAAATTATCCCCCGAAACAGTTCTGTTCCTACACTTGCCAAAAAAATGTTTACCACAACTCAAGACAATCAGCGGGCAGTCACCATTCATATCCTGCAGGGAGAACGAAAACTGGCAAGAGATAACAGAACTCTTGACCGGTTCAGGTTAGAAGGCATCCCTTCAGCACCCCGAGAAGTGCCTCAAATAGAAGTCGTTTTCCAAATTGATGTGAACGGCGTTCTTTTTGTCAAAGCTCAGGAGCTTTCTACTGGTAAAGAACAGGAAATTGAGGTTAAATCTTATCGTAATATCGCAGAAGATTTTGTGGATAAAGTAGTAGATGAAGCCAGGGAAAAAAGTAAAGAAGATAAAGAGCTGGTGATGGTAGCACTTGCAAAACGCCAGGTCTATCAATCTCTGTATAAAACAAGGGAATTACTTTCCAATAACAAAATGCTTCTTCCTTCCTCCCTTGTGGAAGAATGGAAGGAAATACTGGGTGAGTGTCATTTACAGCTAAAGACATTCGACGCAGAAACCATAAACAAAGTAGAAGAAGAAATACTTCGTATCGAAAAAGATATTCACCAGCATATTAATGAAAGAAACACCCAGGCCGACGAAAGCAAGTCTGAATGAAACTGAGTTTCGACCAATATCAACGCTTCCAACCGGTAAAAACTCTTCTGGAATCCCTGCTATCCCAACTACCATCTCAATGGAATGTTCTTGACATTGGCGGGCATCCGGGTTTGTTGGAAGAGTTTATCCCCTCCCCGGGAAGCTATTATTATTGTGACATTATTACTCCTCAGGAAAGGGATGAGCGCTTTGTCCCTCTTACCGGGAAAGGAAGTGTTAAAGCACCCGACCAATCCTTTGATATTGTTGTTTCAATAGATACCCTGGAACATTTACCCCCCGTAGAGCGTTCCCGTTTTCTCCAGGAAACAACCCGCCTTGCGAAGGCGGCTGTCATACTCAACACTCCTGTTTTCTCAAACACTGCCGTGCAATTCGAGCGTTTTCTCAATAATTTGTATCTCAGTAAAGGAATAGTTCACGACTTTCTGGCTGAACACCTTAACTACCAACTTCCCTCTCGACAATTCATAGAAGAATGGTACCAGCAACATTCTTTTAAAGTGGAATCGTACCCCCAGAACAATCTGGTGATGTGGTTCCATTATATGCTTCTTCAATTTCTTGGTAACACCCAATTTAATGATACACATTTCATGGAAAAACTGGACCGCTTTCTCATCCAACATGCCTCTTTATTCGATGATGACAGCAATCCAGCTTATAGACGCATTTTTTACATACCGCTCAAAAAGCAATACGACATATCTCTCAAAAAGGTTTTCGCCAAATCCAGGCAACATTACGCTCCGCCGGCAATGTCCCCCCTTCTTTTTGTCGAAAACCATCTTTTGAAGTGGGAAAAAACCCTTTTACAGGAACCCACCCTTGGCTTTGCCCACCTGAGAGGAGATCAAACGCTTGGAGAACTGCTTCCACCAAACACCCTTCAACTTAGCTTTGAATGCACTTTTCCTCAATTTACCGGCATAAGTTTCTATATTGGGACATTTCAGCATGCCACTTTAAAGGGAGAGCTCCTATTACGGGTATCTGATAATTCTACCACTTACTATGAAACCTCATTTCCTCTTCAGAAATTCACAGACAACTCTTTTCTGGAATGGCGCTTCCCCCCTATTATCCATTCTCAAAACAAAAACTTTAAGGTTGAAATTGTGCCGCGTCAAACTTCTGCCGGTAAGAGCATCACTTTATGGATGGACCCGGTTGAAGTCCCGGGTTTTTCCCTTAAAATCAATGAAAAGCCTGTAAAAGCCATGCCGCTGCTTAAATTGTACCATATGCCGTTAAAAGAAGGTGAAGCCCGGTTTTTTCTTCATGAAAAAAAATATCATGATCTGCAATCTTCTATTCGGGAATTACTGCATAGATTTGCCGAACAGAATAATCTTTCTTATTCTGAAAACCAACCCATTCTTTCCCTCATGCAGAACTTGCTCAAGCAACATGAAAAGTCTCATATAACTTCCATCAGAAACAGGATTATAGAACATGCCCGGCAAGAAGGGACTTCTCTCCCGGCAACTGATGATGTGAACCACCTGCTTAATACCCTTATAGAATATAACAGGGAAATAAAACTCTCCAACCGAAAACAGGAAGAACGTATTCAGTCTCTCGAGCTACAGAATCATTTTCTAAACTCTCTCTGTAACACTCTACTGTCAAATATACAAAAAACACATCACAATTTTTTGGAAGATGCCCGTTCTCTTAAAGAGTATATTGTTCAAAAACGTCACAATCAGGAAGAAGAATAACAGCACCTGTTTTCTCTACTCCATTTTGACGTCTTATACAATGAGCTGATATCAGCTGTTTATTCCGGTTTAAAAAACTTTATGGAGATAGGATAATGCCAGATTTCCCCATTATTTGCTTTAATTCCGCCCACAATAGGAAATATAACAGCAACCACTCCTAACGCTAACAGGAGCGGAATACCAATAAGAATATAGGAAAGAACTGAAAAGATAACGCCCA
>PWGE01000428.1 GCA_003554345.1 Candidatus Sumerlaeota bacterium
CCCCGATGGTGACACGTAAACCCCTCAACCGGCGTGCATTTAGAATACCCTTTCACAGTAATAGTCAATACCTTCAGGTCTTTTTCATCATGAGGAAATATACAGAATTCTATTACTTCATCATCTTCCTGAGGGCGTATCCCGATCACACCAGCAGCATTGCGGCCCATAGACCTTATTTCGGATTCCAGAACTTTTATGGCTTTTCCCTTGCGGGTTAAAATCAGCACATAATCTTTACCGGAAGACAGACGGGCTTTCACCAACTCATCTCCTTCGCGAAGTCTTATACCTATCAATCCGTTTCGCCTGATATTCTTAAAACTCTCCAGGTTACTTTTCTTAATCTTACCCTTTCTGGTAACCATCATAAGATGTCTTCCACGATTAAATTCCCTGATATTAAACCAGGAAGTTATATATTCATTTTCTAACAAGGGTAAATAATTACGAATATGTTTACCTTTTGCCGTTTTTTGAGCCTCGTCAATCTCATACGCCTTCATACAGTAAACTTTGCCAAGATTACTGAAAAAGAGCAGATGGTCCAGGTTACTTGCCACCAGTACATCTCTAAACGTATCATTTTCCTTGCATACGCCTCCAATACTCCCTGTTCCTCCACGATTCTGACGACGATAAGAAGAGCAAAGGGTTCGTTTGATATACCCATCTTCCGAAAAGGTAATAACCACCTGTTTGTCTTCGATCATATCTTCAATATCAAAACCCATACGAACAGGGTCCGTTTCAATAGTGGTTTTTCGCTCGTCTCCATACACTCTGCTCATCTCTTGTAATTCTTCCTTTATAATTTCGATGACCATCCGGGGGTTACTCAGTACAGCCTTGTAAAACTCAATATCCTTAAGCAGTTCCTGATACTCATTTTCCAGTTTTTCTCTTTCCAGTCCGGTCAGCCTCTGCAAGCGCATCTCTAAAATAGCTTTCGCCTGTTTTTCTGTAAGACCCAGTTTCAAAATAAGACGTCCCGAGGCTTCATCAACTGTTTTTGAAGAACGAATAATAGAGATGACCTCATCAATATGATCGAGCGCTTTTAATAATCCTTCAAGAATATGGGCTCTTTTTTCAGCTTTATTGAGATCAAACCGTGTCCGTCGTCGAATAACCTCTTTGCGGTGTTCCAGAAAATACTCCAGGGCATTTTTAAGAGGCAAAACAGCGGGTCTATTATCTACCAATGCCAGAATAATAATTCCATAACTGCGCTGTAATTCAGTCAAGTGAAATATTTTTTTCTCCAGTATATCCAGATCGGCATCTTTTTTCGTCTCGATGACCACACGTATTCCCTTGCGACTTGACTCATCACGCAAATCCGAAATCCCCTCCAGTTTGCCTTCTTTTGTCAGATCTGCTATTCGTTCAATCATCTTGGATTTACTGGTCTGATAGGGAATTTCGGTAATAACCAGGGCTTTTCGTTTTTTAATCTGTTCCTGATGAATTCTTCCACTGACAATGATGCGTCCCCGTCCAGTTTTATACGCTTCAATGATCCCTTCTTTTCCCAGGATTCTACCTGCTGTCGGAAAATCAGGGCCCTGGATATAATGGAGCAACTCTTCTAAGTCTGCACGAGGATTATCCAACAGATGAATACAGGTATTCGCCAGTTCCCGGGTATTATGAGGAGGTATTTCTGTAGCCATGCCCACAGCAATACCTGTAGCGCCATTGGCAAATAAGTGGGGGAGCTTACAGGGCAAAACAACGGGTTCGCTTTCAGAATTATCGAAATTAGGACGAAAATCAACTGTATCTTTTTCAATATCAGCTAATAATTCTTCAGATATCTTATGGAGCCGGGCTTCCGTATAACGATAGGCAGCAGGAGGATCCCCATCTACGGAACCAAAATTACCCTGTCCATCTACCAGCGGATAGCGGGTAGCAAAAGATTGTGCCATTTTCACCAGGGAATCATAAATGGCGGCATCTCCATGGGGGTGATACTTACCCATAGTGTCCCCCACAATGCGGGCACACTTCTTATAAGGTTTTCCATAAAAAAGCCCCAACTCTTTCATGGTATAAATAATGCGTCGGTGAACAGGCTTCATTCCATCCCGCACATCAGGAATAGCTCTTCCCACAATAACACTCATGGCATAATCAATGTAAGAAGCCTTCATCTCCTCTTCAATATTCATGCGTTTGGTATTAAGGTCTTTTTCTTTCATGGTTGGTGGAACTCCATTAAATGTCTAAATTTCTCACAGCAGGGGCAAACTGTTGAATAAAACGCTTACGTGGTTCAACCTCGTCTCCCATCAGGATAGAAATCATCTGATCGGCTTCTATAGCATCTTCTATGGTAATACGAACCAGCACTCTTTTTTCCGGATTCATCGTGGTATCCCAGAGCTGATCAGCGTTCATTTCACCCAATCCTTTATAGCGCTGAACCTGAATGCCCTTATAACCGAGATCTTTTATATACTCGTTCAACTCCAGGAGAGAAAAGAATTCGTCCTCATTACCCGATGTAAGGGCAATTTTAAAAAGGGGAGAGTTTCTATTGACCCTTTCAGGAAGAAAGTCATCAGGTTTTAATGTATATTTTTTTAGTTCTTCTGAAACTCTATGCAGAATATCTGCTTCATGAAACTCAATAATGTGAAGATGGTCATCAATTTCCGTCACTTCTTCATCTTCAAATTCATCCTCGAATTGACTTTTTAACCGGAGATACTCATCCTCCTGATCAGCAGCAAAAAAACACTCCTCTCCCTGGGGAGTTACTAACCGCCAGAAGGGAAAATTCCCACCCAATTCCCGGGTTTTCTGCAGATAATTCGAAAGGGTATAGCCTTTCTTTTGCAGGGATTTATCAATCGTACGAATACGAACAACCAGTTCTAATAAATCCTCCAGCTCTTCCGGTTTTAAAGTGAAAGAAGAGTCCTTTTCCGGCATAACCCTTACTTCTTTTATCTCTGAAAGCCCCATGTTCAGCAGTTTTTTTTCCAGCACTTCATCATTATGGATATATATTTCTTTTTTTCCTCTTTTTATCTTATAAAGGGGCGGTTGAGCAATATAAACGTTTCCGTTTTCAATCAACCGGGGCATCTGCCGAAAGAAAAAAGTTAACAACAATGTTCTGATATGTGCACCGTCCACATCAGCATCCGTCATA
>PWGE01000166.1 GCA_003554345.1 Candidatus Sumerlaeota bacterium
TAGAATCCTTGAATAAATGTTTTACATCAATGATACGTGGATGAAGTCAAGATAAGGCCAGAAAGAAAAAGAAACCAGAAAATTTGCATCGATGGACAGGATATGCAGGATATCAGAAAAAATTAATCTCATCAGATCCGAAAAAAGAAATGTAACAAGGATTGACAGGATGAAACAGGATGCCAGAGAAAAGATGATGTTATCAGATCCTGGAAACTGAGTAGTATCTTTTTTTTCGTGTTTTTTCGTGTTTTTCGTGGTTTATTCTTATCTGAAAATAGAACCCTACAAATATAGTACCCGTTGCTAAAAAAACTTGCACTTCATGAGTGTATTTCTGCTGTTCCCGGGAGCGCCGATCTCTGACTTACAGTCTGCCTATGGCGGAATCGGCATCTTATTCTTATTCTGCAAGTTCACTCTGGCGGATTCATCATGGGTGGCGTCAGCACTCGTGCTGACATGAATAACTCCACTGAAAATAAATCTATTAAAGTCTGTCTGATTCCGTGATCCTATATCTCCTATTGCTCATATTGGTCCTATCTGGTCATATTTATTCTGAAAGTTTACTCTAATGGGCTGTAAGTCCGCTTGTGACGGATTCATGATTAGTGATGCCTGTGCCGGTATAAGGATCTTAAGCAGCGAAACGGTGTTATCCCTCTTTCTTCCTGATTGCAGTTTGGGGGAAGTTATTTACAATACAAGAATCAGCATTATGTGAAGGAGAGAAGTATGCAGCACGTATTACCGGAGGGATATTCTGTAGGCGGTTATTGTGCCGGGCTGAAAAAATGGGAAAAAGAAGATGTGGGTATCATTCTTTCAGAGACACCGGCAACGACGGCAGGCATCTTTACCGTCAATAAATTTCAGGCAGCTCCTGTGTATATTTGCAAAGAGCATATTGATAATAATATATGTGCTGTACTTGCCAACAGCGGCTGTGCAAATGCCTGTACCGGCACGGAGGGTTATGAAAATGCTTTTTCCACGTTGCGTCAGGCGGCGCGCCGATTTGCCGTTCAGTCTTCTCAGATTTTGCCGGCTTCCACGGGGGTCATAGGTAAACAGCTGGAAGTTACAAAAATTAACAGGGCTATAGAAAAAGTGGAGACCGGCTTTATAGAGAAGCATCTGCAGGCTTTTGCCCGTTCTATTATGACGACCGATACCTTTCCCAAGATAGTGAGTCGACAACTTTCTTTGAAAAAAGGTCCGGCAACCATTACGGCTTTCAGCAAGGGGGCGGGAATGATAGCTCCCAACATGGCTACCATGCTGGTATTTATATTAACTGACGTAGATATTAAAAAAAGTCTTTTACATCAGATGCTTTCTCAAGCAGCTGATAGTACGTATCACAGTATTTCCGTGGATGGTGATATGAGCACCAATGATAGCGTATTCTGTTTAGCCAATGGGCGTGCTGGGTCCATTAAAGGCAAAGAGGATTACTTTTATGAGCAGTTAAAGGGGGTAATGGAGGAGTCGGCACGCTTGATAGTAAAAGACGGAGAAGGTGCCACCAAGCTCATTACCGTTGAAGTGAAATCGGCTCCATCAAAAGAAGTGGCTCATGGTATTGCCATGAAGGTGGCACGTTCCAACCTGGTGAAGACTGCTTTCTTCGGAGAAGATGCCAATTGGGGACGTATTATCAGCGCTGCCGGTAGTTACGAGGGAGATTTTGATCCCCGACCTATGGAGGTATATATTGGACCTCACCTTTTATTTAAAAACCTTGTACCGCTTGATTTTGATGAAGAAAAGGTGACCCGTACCCTGCAAGAAGATGAGATAACCGTGTGTATTGATCTGAATCAAGGAGAAGCAGGTGCCAGAGCCTGGACCTGTGACTTTTCTTATGAATACGTCAGAATCAATGCCGACTATCGTACTTAGGACGAAAAAAATATTTTACGAAAAGCCTTACATTTGGCTTTAAATTCAGACAGTGAACGGAGGCGAAGAATCTCGCGCAGAATTTTTTGAGGACGCAGGTAAAAAGCTTTCATGGCTTTTTTTTGCCAGAATTGAAGGCGTTCTGCTGGCAGATGGGGATACGAAATGACCGCACTTCCTTCTTCTTCAAATGCTTCCCATTTTCTGGTTGTTAAGAGGGAATGGTTACGGGCGTATTGGTAAAACTCCGTTCCCGGAAAAGGGGTGGCAATATGAAAATTGACAAAGTCAGGACGCAGTTTTCTGGCAAAACGAATGGTTTTTTTGATGGTCTGCTCTGTTTCTCCCGGTAAACCCAGTATGAAATAGCCAAAACTCAGAATACCTGCTTTGCGGGTAACTTTAATAGCTTTTCTTATATCCTCACTTGTGATATCTTTTCGGGCACTTTTCAGAATGTCAGGATGGGGGCTTTCAATACCGTAAGAAACCATCAGGCAACCACTTTCTTTCATGGCTTGAAGCATTGGTAAATCTACTGCATCTACCCGGCTGTTGCAAATCCATCGGAGGGGGGTGGCTAACTCTTTGAGGGCTTTGCAGAAATCCATCACCCATTGACGGGAAAAAGTAAAAGAATCAGTCATGAACACCAGGTTTTTAATTTCGTATCGTTGAGTAATAAGTTCGATTTCTCTGATAACATTTTCTACGCTTCTCAAGCGCACTTTACTTCCCCATACCCTGCCTGCCCGGCAGAAAGTACAGCGATACGGACAGCCGCGGGACGGTATAATAGTTACAAATGGTTCATTATTAAAAAACGGCATGGTATAGCGCTCTAATCTCATCAGGCAGCGTTCCGGGAAAGGAAGATTATCCAGGTTTGTAACATAGGATGGTGTATGATTCACATGTATAGAACCGTCATCCTGTTTGAATGCCAGGGCGGGAATGTCCTTTGCTTTTGATCTCCAGGATTTAAAGAAATCTTTCCAGATGGGAACCAGGAAAGAAAGGGTGTTTTCTGCTTCATTGATTAATACGAAGTCTATTTCTTCGCTTTTACAGGTTTCTTCGGTATAGACTGATGAATGTGTCCCCACCATCCCTATCAGGCTTTCTGGTAGATATTCTTTAATAAGGCGGGCATTTTGCAAATCATTGTTGAAAGTAGGGGTGGTGGTCAACATGATAATGACGGAGGGTTTGTGATTGAGAAGATATAACTTGAGGTTCTCAAAATGCAGGTGGGGCAGCATACCGTCCCAGAAGAGAGGTTGAGCTCCACTCTCCCCGGCAACGGCTGCAAGTGAGGCAAGACCGGTGGGCGGCCAGTATTCGCCGGCAATACTTTTGCGCCCACAGCGACCAACTTCTTTCATATAGACGGATCCCATTAAGTGCGGTGGATTGAGAAAAAGAATTTTCATGGTTGGGAAAAGGGATCCTCCGAAATGGATAAATGAGGTTCTTTTGAGCTCATGCGTACCGGGGCTCCTATGGGAAGAGGAAGATTATCACGAATGTGCCCAACAGGGAAATCATAAATAATCGGATAGTCATATTCTCCCAGGAGGTCATCAAAAACTACTTCCAGGGTATAATCAGGTTCCTCATCGTAGCCTTCAATATTGACAAATCTGCCCAGTATTAATCCATTGAGTTTATCCAGAGCTCCGGAAAGCTTTATCTGGGTTAACATGCGGTCGATTTTGTAAAGGGGTTCTCCTACATCTTCCAGGAAAAGGATTTTGCCATCCCAGTCAGGTTCATAGGGGGTACCTATCATTGAGGAAACAAGGCTCAGGTTGCCTCCGATGAGTTGTCCGCTGGCACTGCCGGAGTTCAAAGTTTGTACCTCAATGGAGTCGACGGCATTTTCCTGGTGTCCGCCCCAGTCTGAGAGGCTGATGGAATCGTTATCTTCCGCAAGGATGAGGGCTTTGAGATGTTCGAGAGCATAGGGACGTGGCTGAGGATTTCCCCAGAGGAAAATGACGCCGGTAGAATGAACAGAAGGGAAGCCGGCTTTTGACTGCAGGGCAAAATGCAAAGCGGTGTTATCTGAAAACCCGACGAATATTTTCGGGTTTTCCCGGATTGTTTCCCAGTCTAAGTGGTCTAATATGCGCATAGCGCCATATCCGCCGGCAATGGTAAAAATGGCTTTCACTTCAGGATTGGTGATCATTTCCATGAACTCTTCGGCGCGCACCTCATCTCTGCCGGCTAAGGCTCCATATTTTCGCTCTCGCAGATCTTCACGATAGATAACATTGAGACCCTGATTTTCCAGGGCTTTTATCCCTTTTTCGAACATCTCGATATCATAGCGGGTTAAAGAATTGGCTGGAGCAATAACACCTACTGTATTTCCCTCTTGCAATAAGGATGGTGCCTCCAGCCGTGCTTTAGTTTTATTTTCAGCTTCAGACGACAGCGTAACACTGAAAATGAAGCATACAACAAATAGAATAAAAAAGCGTGTTTTTCTCATAATTGCCCTCCCTGGATAATTAAAATATTATAACATATCCTGTTTTTACTTAGGGATTCAGGCTCTATAAAAAATTTATTGAAGATATTGAAAAAAAAGTTGCAGGAAGTAGAAAAAACAAGTATAATAAATTATATGAGATGAAAAGTTTTATACCACTATTTATAATAAGGAGGTCTTTATGATGAGAAAAAGAGGGTTTACACTCATCGAACTTTTGATTGTTGTGGCAATTATTGCTATCCTGGCGGCAATTGCCATACCCAACTTTTTGCAGGCACAAACACGTGCTAAAATCTCGCGGGTCCAATCAGACCTGCGCACGTATGCCACAGGTCTGGAATCGTATTACGTGGACTACAATGCGTATCCCCCCATGGCAGATTATCCGGAACCGGCGGTAGAAGATGGGAGTTATACAGAACATTTTCATTCTCGTTTCCCCACTTATCTGACAACGCCTGTTGCCTATATCAGCAATATTTTGTACGATCCCTTTATTCCTTCCGAAACCCATGAACTGATCCAGTTTGGAGAGGGTACTGAAATGGCGCGCCGTTACATCTATTTTAATTATTCTGAATTTATAGAGACACTTGGTGATGACCCTGACCCGGACAGCTTTTTCGTCCGCATGCAAAGCCTCGTCGGTCCCTGGCTCACCTATAGCTGGGGTCCCAATACAGATTATGAAAACTCCCCAGCAGATTATGTTTACATTAACTATGATCCTACGAATGGAACCATAAGTCTGGGTAACATTTTCCGAACTCAAGCGCACTCTGAATCTCCACCCTTTGAAGAGGAATTCGAAAGCTCCAGGTAGTACATAGTTCGAGGAATTACATGTCAATAAAAGAGGAGGCGTTCCGAATAGACGCCTCCTTTTTTTATGGAATACATTTTGAACTCCTGGGAACGCTGTCAGTGTATGTATAATAAAATATTTTTGGTAAGACTTCTATCAACGAATTAATATTTTTTTTTGTAGTCGGCACATGAAGACGCTTGCTTTATGATAAAGAAAGAACCGCTTTAATGGTGCTTTTTTTACGGAAGGTGTACTTTAGTCAGCCAGAAAACAAAATATTCAACAGGGATATACAGAATAAAACTAGATGAAGACAAAAATGATTAAGAATACAGAATATTTGCATCGATGGACAGGATAATCAGGATAGGAAACAAAGACAAACAAACCCCGGAATAAGAATGCATCACGAAAAATTTCCAGGCTCGCAAAGTGAACCCCATAGAAGATATATTGAGGAAGAACTCAAAGAAAACAAAGTCCGCAAATCCTTCAGAGTAAACTTTCAGGAAGACAGAAAATCAGCATCGGAAAAAAGAAGATGTAACAAGGATATACATAATGGAGAGGATACCGGAATAAGATAAAAGAGAGAATTATTGTCACCGGAATTATCTTTTTTTCGTGTTTTTCGTGGTTTATTCTTATCTGTAAATAGACTCTTCAAAATATAGTAAACGTTACTAAAAAAACTTATACTCCATTAGTGTATTTCTGGTTTCCTGGGAGCGCCGATCTCCGACTTACAGTTCACTATGGCGGTCTGAAAGTCCGCCTCTGGCGGAATCGGCATCTTGTTCTTATTCTGCAAGTCCGCCTATGGCGGATTCATAATTGGTGGCGGCAGCCCTCGCGCTGGCGTGAGGAACTCCTCTAAAAATAGAACCTTTTTGAGACGCAAAATATTGCCTGGCTACCCTGAGATAATTTGACGTTTCTTTCAAAATATTTGTGATGGTCTTTTTTGCGAGCTTTTTTATCTTTTGCGATCTTGACTGATTCTTTGTCTTCTTTGCGGCTTGGCGACCTTTGCGTGATACTTTCTTTTTCTGAATTTTTTTTATTCTGAAAGTTCACTCTGGCGGATTCATGATTGGTGGCGGCAGCCTTTGCGCTGGCGTGAATAACTCCTCTGATGTCATTGGCCATTCTGAGTTGTACAATGTTGAGTCTCCACCTTTTGACAAATTGATGTTTCTTTCCGAAGGTTTAATGAGGGCATATTCGTGGTCGTTGTTTTTAGCAATATTGACTTTTCAAAGTCAATGGTTGTATCACTAGCAGAGAAATGATGTGAAATTATTACCGGGAGTTCCGGTTAAAAAATGTACATGCCCGAACACTTGTGTTTTTTTTTAATAAATGCTCCAACAATTCAGAATAAATCCCTGCATATAATTAGAAAGTTAAAATAAGAATATGATCGGCGATACTAAAAGGAATGAAAAAATCAAGAGGTAAAAATTACAGCCTATGGGCAAAGAATTGTTCAGGTTATAAACTCATCAGCATTGAGGCCTGATCAATTTTAGAAAAATTTTCCATTCATTACGAAAGTTCCAAAAATGATGCTGACGATTCTATTTTTTCTTCTGTTTGGTTTGAGCAGAAGATGGGAATGTGGAAGGTTTTTTAACCTTTTCCCCCGTTTTCTTGAAGCTTTTGAGATACTGGGTAGAAAAACCCAGAAATGTCTCCCGGGCACGAAAGATACCAATGCCAAAGAAGTTTTTCATAAGACCTCTCAAACGAGGGTCTTTAACAGCTTCTACTTTTTTCAAAGGAATACCTGCACAGAGCCGGGCAATGAGACCCAGTAAAAAAAGAAACTGTATTCCATAAAAAGTCTGTCCGAATACTTCTATGGAAAAAGGTCTGAGCCATTGTGCCAGTAAACCGGCTATTACACCCGCCACCAGTGCTACGGCGCCTAATATTATGGCATAAACGCCTAAATAACTTTCAGCAGGGTCATCAACTGTTTCTAAGAGGAAATTGAAAAAAGCCAGATTAACTGCTGAAAAAGAAAAGGCCGTGATGATATGGTCAAGAAAAAGAGCAAAATGGACGTTGGCAGGATTCATGATCAAATAGAGAGCGGGAGAGAGTACTGAAAGATGTATTCCAATATAAAGAAGTGGTTTATTTCCAAAACGATCAGCCACTTTACCGTAGATAACATATAAGACAATAGAAAATAGACCTGTTATAACAGTCATCTGTCCCAGAAAACTATTAGGAACGTGCATATATTCCAGGGCAAAATAAAAGAAAAAAGGCCGGGTGAGTTCCAGGGCAAATACCCATACAGCGCAAAATGTCAGAAAACTGCGAAAATTACGATGGGTGAGAGGGGTGCGTAAATCAAGGTGATGAAGGGGTTCCTTTTTTTTCGGAAAGCGGTGATGAGAGAGCAATCGAATGGTGACTAAGGCAAAAAATGATGCCAGCAGGGTCACCAGAAATATTCCGACACCTTTCCAGGGTAAATCCAGAAGATAAGAGTAAAAAAGAGTGAAAAACATGCCGCTGGAGGTAACGAATAAAGACCTCATCCCGAAATATCTACCCCTTTTTCGCTGGGGGATCAGCATTCTCATGCCTGTAGTCCAGATATTATTAATAAAAGCACTCATGAGAGAAAACAGAAGTATAACCACAAAAAGAAGCCACGGCTCATTAAGGCCTACCAGTACCGCAAAAGGGAGAAGAATGAAGGGAAAACGGGCTCCTATGGCGGCAAAAGTAAGGGCTTTTCTTTGACTGCGGCAGCATTTTTGATACAGGGGACAGATCACCTGAAAGACCTGGGCGATGACCGGCATAACGGAAAGCATAGAAATCAGAAAAGGAGAAGCCTGAAAATAGATCGCCAGCGTGATCAGAATAAAACCATGGGTGGTTACGAAAAAACCATTAAAAAATAGCCCTTCCCAGAGGGCTGTTCGCATGGTATGATTATAGTCTGACCAGTTTTTCTGGAAATAGTGTTTGATAAAAAGCAATGGATTGTTTCTTAAATTAAAGAATAATTAAGTTAACTCAATAAAATCATAACAATAGGAATAAAAAAAACCGGGCTTGCTTGCACAAGCCCGGTTTTCAGAAAAAACTATTCGTATGTCTTCTTCAGATTAATTAATACTGTTCCCAGCTGTCAACATCAACAGGAGCCTGAATTTCCCATACGCCTACAAAGTTATTGGTGGCACCTGCGGCTACATATAGCTTTACGAATCCGTCTTCTATATAAGCATAAGGATATACTGAAGCACCTCCAGTTCCATTCGTGTTTGTGTTGACAAGATAATCATCAATCTCAGCAGTAGCTACACGAACTCCTGTTTGCGCATTATAAATGCTCACGTTAGGATAATCTGTACCTGGATCTTGCCCGGTAAGACCAACATATTGATATCCTTCAATATCAAAATAAACGTTACTCATTAAAGTGCCGGACTGACTGAATGGAGCTTCCTCAATAATGTCTCCTGATTGTCGCTCATAGATATTAAATCCACCTAAATGTCCTAATGCAAAATTGCCATCGGGTAAGAAACCGGAACTCAGGTTTTCTACTTCATCTTCTACCTGTCGTATTTCAACGTCTGCTGGATCTGTCCAATTTCCTGCAGCTGTCCTTCTGACCAGAAAATACATTCCTTCACTTCCGAAGCCTCCGCTCATCAAGATTTCAGTGTTTCCAAAAGAATCCTGACGGGTAGTTAAAGCGTCACCTGTTCTAATTCCTTCTGCATCTTCCATGGTCCAGACTTCGGGATCCTCGCAATCTTCGTCAGAGTAGAAGTAAATATAAGGATCATCGCCAGCTACAGCCAGGTTTGCCACTACAATCTGGCCGGTAGGCAGAACATCTATGTTAGCCACACCTCTGGTACCATCGAAACCTTCTTCTGGTTCTGCTAAGGTGCCAATGTGACCTCCATGTCTGCCCTCGAAGATATGAACTTCAGCTGGATCTCCCACTGCAACCAGAATATTACCGGTTTTGGGATTACCTGCTACTCCACGTAACTCGTTATTGTCTTCAGAAGTCCAATCCTCTTCGCCAGGTTCAATAACCCACCGTTCATTTAGCTCCCAGTCGTAATCCGCCATAAGTGGAAGAAGAAGACAAAGAACGCTGATGAGCATTACAAGTTTTCTCATAGAAAAAGCCCTCCTTTTTTATTTTTTCATCGTCATCACTATCTAATATATATTATTTTTTCTAAAGTGTCAAGTTTTATTTGTAAAAAGTCCGCTAAATATTTCCTTTTCATAAAACAACTATCTTGAGTACTTATTTTGGAATGAACTAGTAGTATCTTTACATATCAGTATATACAGGTATCGCATTCGCAGGTGAGGCTTGTATTCCTTGTAACTTTATTTTCCAATTCATTGCCGGGGAACCTCTTCCACTTCGATGGGAGCCTCTACTTCCCAGACTCCCAGGTAGTTATTAGTTGCCATGGCTGCCACATAGAGTTTAGGGTCTCCTCCATCATAGCTGTATGGAAAGAGTGAAACATCACCGGCTCTCAGCCTGTTTTCATTGAGGTTAGACAGCTCGCTGATATCGGCTCGTCCTACTTTTTCACCTTCTCTATCATCGTATATGGCAATATAGTCGTGTCCATCAAATTCAGATCCCTGTACCGGTGCACTTGCAAGGTAGTGGTCTCCTTCAATGTCAACATAGAGATTACTGATAATAGCCTGGGGCGGAAGTTTGATAGCACCTTCCATTATCATGGCACCGTAACGGTCTATTTGCTCATAGCGTCCCCAGAGTTCGTGGACATAAAAAGACCCATCTGGAAGCATGGTTACAGAATGAAAGGCAGGATTGCCATCTACTTCGGGTTCTTTGACTTCCCAGTAACCACGGGCATAATTAGCCTGGATAATATCGCCGGGAGTAATAGCAGCTGCTATGAGCCGTACGTTTCCATAAAGGTCTTCTGTTATTGCCAGGGTATCTCCCAGGCGTTTGGGTTCCTCTGTTTGATGTACGAGAATTTCGGGCTCTGTATCCTCTTCGTTTTCATAAAGGTATATTTTAAAAGGAGCTTCGGAGGCATCGGCAGTGAAGTTACAAACGGCTATAGTCCCTGAAGGAGCGGCTATCACCTGGCTGACCATCAACAAGCCGCCCGTAAACCCATCTTCCGGTTCGGGGAGTGTTCCAATCTTTTCTCCGCTACTACCATCTAAAATAATCACCCGGCTTTTATTACCGTCAGCCACCAGGATGTTGCCTGTGCGGGGATTAGCGGTCATGCCAAGCGTTATATCATTTTTCTCAAACCACTCTTCTTCGCCAAATTCAACAACCCATTTCTCGGTAAATTGCCAGTCATGATCGTCAGACTGATCATTTTCTGCTTTTTCAGAGCTGTCTTCAGCTATAACCCACATTCCAAGTAACATTATCATTAAAAAATATAAACCGAACCGTTTCATGGTGTTGTCCTCCTTGTCAATTCAGGGCAAACTTTACTGTTTATAATATATTATATTCAATCATTAGTCAAGAAGAAAAAATATTGCAGAATTATCTGGTGAGACTACATCATCTGAAAAAGCCTTCAATAACAGAGAAGAAAAAAGTTCTGAAAAAGTGGTAAAGAAAACACTTTGCATATTATGTGGAATATTATTCATGATAGAGCAGAACAAGGCGACTTTAGGGAAAAACAGGTAGACTTATATGGACTGGCATGGACGTTATGGATATGAAAACAATAATACGGATCGAATATATCTGTTGTTGTAAGGTCTGGACAATTTTTAAGTTTCCTCCAGGCTGCTGTAAGTTGTTTTCAAAGGGAGTTATTTATGTCAGCGCGAGGGTCTGGCGCCACCAATCATGAATCCGCCATAGGCGGACTTGCAGAATAAGAACAAGATGCCGATACCGCCAGAGTGAACTGTAAGTCGGAGATCGGCGCTCCCAGGAAGGCAGAAATACACTAATGGAGTACAAGTTTTTATAGCGACGTATACTATATTTTGAAGGGTCTATTTTCAGAGGAGTTGTACACGCCGGCACAAGTACTGAAGCATCCAATCATAAACCCGCCAGAGTGACCTTTTAGAATAGAGTTTTATTGCCATTTCAAGAGTGGACTTTAAAAGTTTTTTCTTAAGGTAGCGTTATTTTTAGAGGAATTTTTGAAAAAATTGTTTCAGAAAACAAAGAAAAGAATAATGTAATTGCCAGAATAAAATTACAAACAGTAGAAGTAAAAAAAAACCGGACCTGATAAACAGGCCCGGTTTTTAGAAAACCTGTAAGCTCTATGTCTTCTTCAAATTAATAGAGTTCCCAGCTGTCAACATCAACAGGTGCCTGGATTTCCCATACGCCGATATAGTTGTTATGACAGATAGAGGCAATATACAGTTTTGTAAATCCGCCAGGTGTGTAAGCATACGTATATACAATAGCTGAGCCGGCGCCGTTAAGGTTACGGTCACCTTCCATGTATTCAGTTATATCCTTGGTGGCAACCCGTACACCGGTTTGAGCATTATAGATGCTGACGTTGGGATCATCAGGATGGCTATCTGGAAAATCAGGATCTGCAGTACGAGGAGTAACACCGATATAATTAAAACCGTCAATGTCGCTATAAACGCTGCCTATGAAAACCTGTCGCTGACTCATTGGAGCTGGTCCAATAAGAGAGCCGTCGCGATTATTCCTGGTTATATAAGGGTCTCCGGCAAGAGTTGAAATAATCAATGATCCATCAGGATAATAACCAGCGGCATAGTTGTTATTTACACCTTCCAGAGTGATGGTAGATTCTCCCCATCCACCAGTGGCGCCGCGACGAACGCGTAATGCGTCACTGAACCGACCGGTCAGAATCTCCAGGTTCCCGTACAGGTCTTCACGTGCAGCCAGGCTGTCACCAGTACGATAAGGTACCGACGTTTCGTATATTTCAGGATCAGTGTCGGTTTCGCTGTCGTATAAATAAATCTTGACAGTACCGTCACCAGTCTGCAGGTTATTTACAACAATACGACCTGATGGCAGGGCGACAATCTGGTTAACAGCAAAAGTTCCGCCGGTAAAGCCACCTTCTGGTTCGGGTAAAGTTCCGATATAGGAACCATCTCTACCATTCAGAATATGAACGGCAGTCCCGGCTGTTCTGCTGGGTACCAACACATTGCCTGTTTTGGGATTTGCTGCACCGGCTCTTACGGTATTGTCAGCCTGAAACCAGTCAACATCACCTGCTTCAATCACCCACCTTTCAGTTAATTCCCAGTCCCAATCAGCCATGAGGGGAAGAAGAAGACAAAAAACACCAATGAGTGTTAATAGTTTTCTCATAGAAAAAGTCCTCCTTTTATATTTTTTCTAAAGTGTTACTTCTTTTTTTAAAGACCCTGTTGAAGATTTACCATTCGAAATTTTCAACGCTAACAATCGTGCAGAAAAAAATGATGGAAATATTTTTTCCATTTGCTTATCCAGAGTTTTTTTAATGTTTAATCTATTTTCCCTTTTCATTCCTCTGGAATTCCTTTTACTTTGATGAGGGGGTCCACTGCCTGGACTACCGGGTAGTTATTAGTTGCAATGACTGCCGGTTGGAGCTTGAGATTTGTTGCAACATACATGAAGGGAAAGAGCGAAACATTGCCTGTTTCAGCTCTATCTCGTGATATAAGCTTTACGCCGGATAGAAACATCCTTAAAAAGTATAATCGAGGTGGCTTCATGGCATTGCCTTCCTTGTTAACTTCAGCTTGTATTCACTCATTAATATTACATTATATTCTGGCAAAAGTCAAGAAAAAAACCGTATTATACAGATATTTTCATCAGGTAGTATAATTTAATCCACCATTATTCAAGAAAAAAACTATCATAAAAATATTTACATCCTCTATGTTGTAGAATTATCCGGTGAGAACACGTCACCTGAAAAGCTCAAAATAGAGAAGAAAAATTTACAGAAACTTCTGTAGAAAAAGAAAAAAGAGAATTTCGTATGTTTTGTGGAATTTCGCCGGGAGTTCCTCACGCCAACTCAGAGTTGGCGCCACCAATCATGAATCCGCCAGAGGCGGACTTTCAGAATGAAAAAAATCCAGAAAAAGAAAGTATCACGCAAAGCCGCAAAGTCATACCACGGAGAAGAAATAGTGGTTGAAGATAAAGACCGCAAAGGTCAAGAAAGAACGCAAAGCAGAGGAATGTTTTCTGAAAAAGAGAGAACCCAGAAAAGAATGCATCATGCTAAGGACCATATAAAGTCGCAAATCCGCCAGAGGCGGTTTTTCAGGAAGACCATGACAAACATTTTGAAAGACCCATCAAATTATCTCAAGGTAGAGACGCAATATTTTGCGTCTCAAAAGAGTTTTATTTTCAGAGGAGCTATTCACGCTGATGCAGACATCAGCGCCACCAATGATGAATCCGCCAGAGGCGGACTTTCAGAATAAATATGACTGATAGGACCAATAAGAGCAATAGGAGATATAGGACCACGGAATCAAACAGACTCTAATAGTTTTATTTTCAGAGGAGTTATTCACGCTGATGCGGACATCAGCGCCACCAATAATGAAAAAAAATCAAGAAAAAGAAAAGTATCACGCAAAGCCCGCAAAGTCGCAAAGAAAACAAAGAATCAGTCAAGAACGTAAAAGATAAGAAAGAACGCAAAGTCAA
>PWGE01000274.1 GCA_003554345.1 Candidatus Sumerlaeota bacterium
ATGACATAAATTTCGCCGTTCTGCTCAACAATTTCGATATCACCAGCATAGTTGCCATTAGCGGTCGTCAACAGATCCTGAATGTTTTTGTAAGCGATGATTTCTTCATCTTCATTCCAGATCCACATCCAGGTATCAATGGCGGCACCGGGATAGCCATCATCATCCAGTTCCTGGAAATGCAGGTTGGTAGCGGCAATCAATCCGTCATCTGTAAACGGAGAAATACGGGTAGCCCGCCTGTTGCCGTAGTGCACGTTTCCGGTTTCAACATATTCACCGTTTTCATCAAAATAAAAGATGTTACGTGTAGCGCGTTTGCCGTACGAGGTACCATCTTCATTCAGGTGAAAGGATCTAAATGCCGGATAGTCCGGGTCTACATCAGGATCATCTGGATCACCAAGATCGGGTGGAAAAATGCTGAAGGTGTCTGTCGACCAGCTATCAGTTCCGGCATCGTATGTCAGGCGTGCCATGATGATTTCTTCCAGATTACCCGTATCTCGTGCGCTTAGTGCGGTTATGTTCCCGTCAGCATCTTCTATGGCCGTTACATTATCACCTGCCCTGGTTTCCATGGCGATTTCAAGAACCTGCGGGTCGCTGTCTGCTTCATTTTCCCATATGTAAAACTTAATGGGATCGTCGCTATCATCAACATCCAGGTTGCTGACAATAATGACACCGGAAGGAGTGACATCAACAGCATTTATCACAAATGTACCTTCCTCAAAACCGCCGGCTGGTTCAGCCAGCGTTCCTACTTCCGAGCCGTCTTCGGCAGAAACAATAACCACTTCTTCTGTGTCTCTGGATACTACCAGAATATTGCCCGTGTCAGGATTGTAGGCAGCACCCCTGGTAAGGTCGCCATCGGGCAACCAGTCTGCCTCGCCGCCTTTTATAGACCAGACAGTCTCCAGACCGGCAGCAAAAATACTCGATAAGAGAATTGTCAAAATAACTAACAATACAAGTCTTGTTTTCATTGTTCACACCTCCTTATGTATGTCACATGATATAATTATACAATAAATCAAAGGGTTAAGCAATAGAAGTAATAAAAAAAGTGAAGTAAGCTGATATTTATTCTTCTGCCAGTAAAAGGAGAAAGCAACCCGATATATTGTTTTGAAAAACATCAAAATAATATGTCGGTATTTAAAAATATCTTTTACTCTCAGGTTGTAAACCGGAGAGCTTCTATTAAGAAGAAAGAATTGATTAAATGGATGATAGCAAAGTATACAAGTAGAAGCGTAAGAGAAAAACTATTTTTTGATAAGACAAAGAGAGAAGTAGTAATAAAGGGCTTGTTTTTCAAAAGAAAACCGGTACCTGCATATGCGCAGGTACCGGCTTCTCGTCCTTAAAAAAGGCGGTGCTTATTCAAAAAGATGCCAGGGACCAACAGCTGTGGGGATGTCTTCTTCTTCGACATCGCCGATGAGCTGAAAAAGACCATATGAATTGACAGCAAAAACCTGTCCGTGGACTGTATCGACAGTGACACCTCCCTCGCGATTGTCAGTGATAGTATCTTCGATAAGGAAAAAACCTGTGCCTTCATTTCCTTCGAAAACCGGCGCTTGCTCACTTATAGAAGTGAACAGTATGCGGGTGTTTACAGTCTCATCTTCACTATGCCCCCTCGTAACCACAATAAAATCGCCGTCGATATCACCGCACATGCCGTCTTCGTAGTGAAAGCCTCCTATATCAGCTTCATGGTTGTAGCCCTCTTCTATTGAGCCGGTAAACAGTCGGTGAGAGGCATGATCATCATATTCCGTGCCCCACACACGAGGTTGGTAAACATAGATTTCTGAAAGGTCTTCTGAGGGAAGTATACCATGAATAAAGGGGTGAGGGGTGCTATCACCATCTTCAATCTGACAGTAAAAATATTCTACGTATTCCCCGAAGTCATCGACATCTTCCGGTGAATTCTGCCAGAAATAAACACGGTTGCCCCGGGAAGAAAGAATGGTCAGGTCACCACCATAATAGGAACCGACAGTGTTAAAAGCGCGAGCGCCGCCCCAACCTAAATCTTCAGGGTCATAGGCATGACCGCTGAATAACATTGTATAATCGCCGTCTTCGCTTACTTTATAGACACAACCAATGGTTCCCAGAATCAGGACCACCCCGTCCTCGGTAACTGTAATACGCCGGGGATCAAGAGAAGTTTCTGGATAATCAAGGGTGATATTCTCAGCAAGAAATTCCTTGAAGTCTCCGGTTTCACGGTCAACAATTGCTATAGAGGCGGTGTCTTCGGGGTCAGGTTCATCGTCTGTTACATCTCTTGCCTCTAACAATAAAAGTTCATCAGTATGATGATTGTATGCTACATCAACAATATGCAGATGCTCCTCGTCGTCGGTAAACCCTAATTCATCAGCCGTTCGTGTGTAGCCGAAGTCAAAGTCATGATAGATAAGTCCCTCAGCGAAAATGCCCGCGGTAAACAGCAAAAGAAGAATAATAATACATTTCTCTTTCATTTTTTCGTACCTCCTTGTTTTATTTCTATAATTATTATACATTAGACTTGAAACGAATCAAAATGTTTTTTTTAAGTCAGAAACTGCCAAAAAATGACAATCACCAGTAAAAGGAAACAGAGGGTAAACTCAAAGAATGATATGATAAAAGAAAAAGAAATACTGTGGGACCTGCGGTTAAAAATTTACCGGTATATAACATTTTTTTCGAAGTAATGAAGGAAAGCCTCTTTGATCAGTTCAAAGAAAACAGTATGTCTTGACCTGTTTATTTTGGGTTTCTCTATCGAGTAGGTTTAAGAAGATCTGCCTGGCTAATACGGCGAAAGGAGAGCCGTTTTAACTGAGCGGAGACCCTATAAGAAAAAGAATATTTATATGGCGATGGAAGAAAAAAGGTCTGTAAAAATTGATAGCTACAATAATAAAAAGAGCCGGAAGAACATGTTAGATTCTCCCGGCTATCATTTACAGCTTTTCGAAGAATATTTGTTGGTGGCTCTTCTTATGGAGAAAAAGAGTTCTCTCAGTTGTTTTTTCTTACATGCCCCGCCGGGGTAGCTCTTCAGCCATATTCTCGATAGCTCGCTGTACGACCCTGGCTTCCTGTGGTGATAACTCGTATCCGGCGACTCCACCGAGAACGCCTCC
>PWGE01000189.1 GCA_003554345.1 Candidatus Sumerlaeota bacterium
AAATAGAAATACCTTAAGAATTCAGAAAAAGAAGAACAACTAAGAAAACAGAAAAATATTGCTTACAAGTTCTATACTCCCGGGTTACAATTTAGCAGGGCAGACACGCAGGTCTGCCCCTGCGGCTGAAATGATCGGGGAGATTAATACCGGCAATTATCCAGGTGCTGCCCCTCCATTGACAATAAACTCTTCAAAGTATAATGCAAATTGGTAAAAAACCTTGTACTTCACTATTGTCTTGCCGCTTTTCCGGGATCGCCCATTCCCGGATTACTATCCGCCTCTGGCAGTATCTCGCCTCAGGCCCTCCCCCCTTATTTTCGGAATGATTTCCACCATTCATTTCATGCTATTAACCGTAAACAGGTATCATTGAGTTTTTATATTTATTTTTTATAATAAATTAAAAAGGGTATTTTACATGTCACCTCATTCTTCCAGACCTAAAATCCTCTTGCACTGTTGTTGTGCTCCCTGCACCTTTTATCCTGTCGAAAGATCAAGAGAGAAGGGTTTTTTGCCGATATTATACTGGGATAATCCCCATATTCACCCACTCAAAGAATACATGAAACGATTTCAGGGAGTAAAACGTTTTTCAGAAGAAGAAAATCTTTCTTTAGATACTGTTCATAACTATGAACTGCAGGAATTCCTGGGCTGGGTTAAGACCCTTCCCAACAGTCAGGAACGATGTTATACCTGTTACCGTTCACGATTAGAACGGACCTTCAAAAGGGCCCGTGAACTATCCATTCACGCAGTAACCACTACTCTGCTGATCAGCCCCATGCAAGATCATCAGTACCTCAAGGAAACAGGAAAGAAGCTTTCTGAAGACTTTAACATTGACTTTATTTATGAAGATTTTCGAACCGGTTTTGAAAAAGGACTGAATAAAGCACGGGGAAATGGGTATTACCTTCAAGCTTACTGTGGTTGCATTTTGAGTGAGTACGAACGTTACCGGAAAAAATACCAGCGTTTACGAGAACGTTCATGAAGTCACTGCTTTTTATTTCAGCATCTCCCCACCGGCGTGGAAAAAGTCTGCGTCTTATTCATAACATAATTTCTCATTCGGATTTCCAGGCAGATGATGTCAATATTCTATTGCCTCACCAATATTCCATTCAACCCTGTACCGGATGCGAATACTGTCGTATTCATCACAAATGCAAAATTGATAATGATGATTTTCACAAAATTGCCGGCTATTTCACCTCTTTTACAGCAGTAGTTATTATTTCGCCCATTTATTTCTACCATCTACCGGGAACTTTTAAGGTCATGATAGACCGGTTTCAGCCTTACTTTTACCAGAATAACCATCAGCCGAATATGTTCAGGGGTATGGCAGTACTTTACGGAGCTTCCCGGGGCAAAAAACTTTTCGATGGTGCCCAGCTGACTTTAAAATATTTCCTGGAAACTATTAACACAGACCTTTCTTTCTGTTATAATATGAGGGAAATCAGCGAATGGAGTGACTTTACCCCCCATTTAAAAACGATATATAAAAAAATAGGTGATATTCCATGGAACTAACGATAACCGGCGGAGAACATAAAGGGCGAAAACTCCACATTCCCGCCCGGGCTCCTGACTGTCGCCCTACCTTGAATAAAGTACGGGAAGCTGTTTTCAACATTCTGGGACAGGACTTGCAGTCCTATCTTTTTGTAGACTCTTTTGCAGGAAGTGGCGTCATGGGAATAGAAGCCCTGAGTCGCGGCGCAGAAAAGGGGCTGTTTTTTGAAAAGGACTCCACACTGATCAACATTCTGCACAGAAATTTAAGGTTCCTGTCTGACACACGATATGAACTCCATGAGGGAGATTTTTTTCAGGAACTCTCCCCGTCAGATCTGATGCCGGGCATCATTTATCTGGACCCACCACAAGCAAACAAAATTGAATCGCTCACCCTGGATTTTCTATCTTCACGCATCACTTCGCCTTCACTCCTGATTCTGGAATGTCATCTTCGACGCACTTTTACCATTCCCGACTGTTATACCGTTCACAAAAAACGCGAATATGGTAATACCAAGGTTTATTTTCTTGAACTATAGAAAAACGAAGAGTTTTATTCTTCTCAAAGAATCAGAAAAACAATCAAGTGTTACATAAGCAAAAAAAACTGGTAAAGCCTTTTATTTCCGGGGAAACAGACCCGGCCTTTTCATCCCTTTTTTCCAGGATAATGCGCATGGGACTGATACAGTGAAACCTTCAAACTATGAGTGCCTCATTTTAGGGACAGGTAATGCTGTCATTCATCCCGAAAGAAAGGGCCCGGGTTTTCTGCTTAACTGGGAAGGACGTTATCTCTTATTTGACATCGGTTACGGGACTATGAGTGAGCTTTTATCTCATCAGTTATCATACAAGGATCTGGACGCTTTATTTTTGAGTCACTGGCATATAGACCATATCAGCGATCTTTTGCCAACTCTTTTTGTAGCCAACATTCCCACCTTTCACAGAGAAAGACCTTTACCTGTTTTTGCACCGGTAGGGTTCAAAAAAGTGTTCTCTCAACTATGCAATATTTTCGGTCAATGGATCAATGGCACCTTTCGCTTACGCATTATAGAATGTCACCCTGACATTCAGATGCAGTGGAATAATATTGATATAAGCTGTTACAAAATGGCTCACTCTGCTTCTGCCCTGGGATACAGGCTTCAAAGTAACGAAAAGGTCTTTGCTTACAGTGGCGATACAGAAAAGATCTCATTATTAAAAGACCTTTTCCAGGGGGTTGATCTGGGAATTATTGAATGCAGTTTTCCCGACAATATGGGTTTACCCGGCCATTTAAATGTCACAGACGTCATAGAGCTTTTACAGGATATTTCTTACAAAAAAATGGCACTCTGTCATTTATATACACCTGCCCGTCTGGAAAATATACGACAGAATTTCAACAAAGCGGGGTTAAAAAACATTGTCATACCAACCAAAGGCGAAATCATTTCATTTTAAGGGGTTCACCATGAAAAAGAACATTCTGCAGTCTTTACAGAAAAAACTGATTGTTTCCTGCCAGGCCAACGAGGGAGAGCCGCTTCACGGTTATCCCCGAATCTGTCAGGCATTAGCAGAAGCAGCTATAACCGGGGGTGCGGCCGGTATCCGTGAAGCGG
>PWGE01000052.1 GCA_003554345.1 Candidatus Sumerlaeota bacterium
AGACTTGTCAGAGGGCCGGACATGGCAATCCAGATCTCTTTTTTGGGATCCTCCAATCCTTCTTCTAAATGTGCTACGCCACCGAAAAACATTAACGTTATACTGTTGATAGACAGGCCAATGTTTTGTGCTACACGGGAATGGGCCAGCTCGTGGAGAAGCACACTAAAAAAAAGCGCCAAGGCCATTATAAGACCGGAGAGAAAAGGGTTCAATAGAAGATTTTCCAGGGGCACCCCCGCCATCTCGGCAAAAAAACCGAAATTGCTGCCGAATATCCAGGCCAGAAAAGGAATAATAAACAGAAAAGTAAAGTGAATTTTAACAGGAATCCCGTAGATCCTGCCTACAGTTATCGCTTCTTTAAACATTCAAATATCCTCCTATTTTTTTCAGAAATTGCATTAAATGCCGGGGTAAGAGCCAGAAAGAACTTTTCCTCTTCAAAATATATCCTTCATCAATCTACTGACTATTATCAGGGCCAAGGTGTTTGAGGAATATTTTATAGTAATTTACTTGCATTTAAACTCGTCTTCGTCAACGGTAACGGCAACCTCGGTATCGTGGTTAATTATTCTTCATAAACAAACCCTGAGCTTACACCCAGAGTTTGTTCCCGAACTCTAGCTCTAACACAAATTGAAAATTTGTTCCAGATCTTAATATTTGTCAAAGAGCTGAGTAGATACATTAGAAAAACTGTATAAGATTAATTAACAACCTTCTCTTTCCATTAATACATCCCCCTTAAGATCTTTAACTGTTAATTTACAATATTCACAGCCGGAGGAGACCGCTTCACTTCTTTGTCTGAGTTTATTGTATTCATTCTCATCAATCCACTTCTCTCCATCATGATCCTCTACTTTACTGCAAGTTGATACTAACAAGTAATTTTTCCCGTTTGCCAAAGAATTTACCCCCCTTTATAAAAAAGTTTATTTACAAAAACCCTGCTGTGTAATGTCGTTTATTTTCTAAGATGAAACAAAAATTGTCCTTGCTTTACATAAAATTGCAGGCAGAGTTTCCATGTCGGTATTTTTGAACTAAGGCACAGCAGAGCTAATGGCACAGATATCTTTTTCTTCGAATACTATAATTCATTCTTCTAAACATTTTCTAAAAAGATTCTTAACAATATCACTTATAGGGAGGAAGCAGTTGAAAAAAAAATAGAACTGTTGGAACAAATAGACATTATCTAGTACCATCGTTTCTTCGAAAGCCGTGGTTCAGGATGCAGTTTTCTCCAGTCAATGAAACAGGGAGTTGGCAAATGCAAAGCAAGAAAAACATGATGCTTGGGGAAGATAAGTTGAAGCAATATATCCTTACCAATCCGAAAAGGCTACGGAATTGCATAAGTTTGATTTTTCTACTGTTTGGAATATGTTTAGAACATGTTAAGATCTTAGCTTTACAATAAAAACCAAATATATATTAGGAAATATCGAGAGGGGCATGATGTTTCTTCAAAAGCTTTAAAGTTTAAGAACCTTGGGGGGGCACCCTCTTCTAAAGAGCATAAATGCTTCCCTCCCAATTTAGATAGATATTCCATAGAAATGAAAGGGGGTATGTCCTCAGAAATTATTTACAGCGTTGATAATTGTGCTTACTACCAAGGAATGAAATGCAGCGCAGATAGTATTTAAATATGTAGGTCAATAGGGAAGAGGTTTGTAGTCCAAATGTCACTTATTGTGAGACATTCGAAACCAGACAATGCTAGTATAATTAAGGAAGTATGAGGGCTGTGCTGTAAATTTACAGTTCAGCCCTTATTAGATTTGAGAATGGAAAGTGGTTATATTTCAAATTAACAGAAAGGGGGTAATCTTATAATGATGCATGGGTGGAACACAGGATTCGGTATGGGAGGGTTCTGGATGATTCTTTGGATAATAATCATTATCGTGATAGCTGCAGTCATAATTTATTTTCTAATTTCTCAGGCGAAACAAAGCCCTCGAGAAAACAATGCCAATTACAACAAGCCAGTTACAATTTTAAAAGAAAGATATGCAAGGGGAGAAATTACCCGTGAAGAATATGAACAGATGCTGAAAGATATTAAAGATTGACCCGGGCGTTAAGAGTAAAAATATCTTATTGATAAAGTAAAGAGGTTAAATGTAATTGTGAAATTTACCCTGCCGGGTACATGTTTGAGGGAAGGTGAAAAAACGTGAGTGATTCGTCAGGAATTGAACAGAAAAAAACAGTGATTAATTTAACCGGTATGACCTGCACCAGTTGTGTTCAGACAGTAGAAAATGTGCTTCAGCAAACCCACGGGGTCTACTCGGCCCATGTAAATTTTGCAGTAGAGAAAGCTTACATTGATTACGACCCCGTTAAATTAAATGAGGAAAAGTTGCTTCAGCTTATAAAAGATGCCGGATACGAAGGAGAAATATCCGGCGAGGAATCAAAGACAGTTAGCTTGAAAATAACTGGCATGACCTGTTCCGCTTGCGCCCAGCGGATTGAAAAAAGCCTGACCAGTATGTTGGGCGTCATCGAAGCAAATGTTAACCTTGCTTCGGAAAAAGCTACAGTTAAATATCGTTCTTCGGAAACCGACCTGGCAGAACTTAATAAAACAATACAAAATACTGGCTATGAAGTTGTAAGCGAAGAAAAGGAGCAAGAGAAAAACCACGAGCTGGAAAAATTAGCGCATACCGCGCGGCGGATGTGGTTTTCTGCCGCATTTGCTGTGCCGGTAATGATCCTGATGATGATTCATATGTTTGTAGTGGAAATCCCCTATTATATCCCTATAATCTATGTTCTAGGCTTTCCAGTAATATTTGTTGCGGGCTGGGAAACGCACCGGCGGAGTTTCAATTCGGTAAAAAACTTGAGTCCCAATATGGATACGCTGGTTACCATGGGTTCCCTAATTCCTTACCTGCTGAACCTTTTTGTTATTTGGTTTCCGATCACTTCTTTTGTGGAGATGGCCGTATCGATTATGACTTTGCACCTGGTCGGAAGATTCCTGGAAGCAAAAGCCAAGGGCAGGGCATCTCAGGCAATCAAAAAGCTCCTGGAAATGGAAGCTAAGAAAGCGAGTGTCATTATAAACGGCGAAGAAACCGAGATTCCTGTCGATGAAGTGAAAGTCGGCCAGGTAATGA
>PWGE01000073.1 GCA_003554345.1 Candidatus Sumerlaeota bacterium
TCATCCTGTTCATCATGTTTAATCTCTTTTCAGGTCTGATGAGATCATCTTTCTTCTGATATCCTGTATATCCTGTGCATCGATGCAATTTATCTGATCATAGTTCTTTCATCTTTTTCTGTCATCATGTATTATGTCTATCCAATCCTGTTGAATACTCTGTTTTCCGGTTGCCATTAATCTTTTCCGGGGGTCTTTATGATAATTCTCTTTTCAGGGTTTTCTTTTCTTACAACCTCCCAATATCCGCCCTTTGTTGGTCCTGCCCGGTGTAAACGTCCCTGTTTTTTCAGTTTCCCAATATGCTTTTCCACTGCCCGGGTCGATAAATTAATTGATTTTGCAATATCTTTTATAGTTATATGCGGAGAGCGGGATAACCTTTTTAGTATTTCTCTATCTGTGTAAAGCTAAACTTTCTACCGAACCTTCTACCGAACCTTCTACCGAACTTTCTACCGAACCAACATTTTTCCTGTGAACCTTCCCAGTGAACAGACAACCCTCTCTATCATCTTCAAAATTGATTTTATGCCAGTGCTCAAGGGCTCTTTATACCTATCATCTTATTCAAGTGATTTCAGCAGCTCTTGCATTTTAACCCGAAGTTCGGGTAATTTATTGATTACAACATCCCAGACAAGAATATAATCAACCCCAAAATAGTTATGTATCAATCGGTCCCGCATGCCTGCTATTTTACGCCAATCAATGCCGGAACATCTGTCTTTCAGCTCTGATGGTAATTTCTTTGATGCCTCTCCGATGATTTCCAGACTTCGAACAAAAGCCCTCTGCAAAGTAGGATCGTTCATAAATGCCTTTTTATCAGTATGTAACAACTGAGATTGAATATATTCAATCTCCTCCAGTATATGGCTGACCACTTCATGCGGGTATAGAGACATACACGAGTTCCTTTTCTATGTGCTCGTTTATAGAGGGACTAAGCCCCTGTGGAGTCACCAGATCAACTTTCCGGCCCAGTATCTCTTCAAGCAGAAACGCAACTTCCATGAAATTATCAAAAGTATGCTTTTCTGCCTCAAACTCTATGAGAATATCAATATCACTTTCGGCAGAACCTTCCCCCCTGGCAAAAGAACCAAAGATCCCAATATTGTCCACCCCTAATGCAGAGAGTTTATGACGCCTGGCATATATACGTTGAACAATTTCTTCTTTAGATTGTACTGGCTTTTGCATTATAAACCTTCCACCCAAATTTCAATCTTCTCCATAGTAATTAGACACCATTCAATATTATACTACTTAAAATTGTTAAATATACCACAGAACTAAGCCTCCTGATACACTCCACTTGAGATTATATTTTGAGCTCAAACTTTATAAATTTAATACCTGCTATTACATCTTTTTTCAAAACTCAATTTTCTAACTTGAAACATTGTTCCCTTCTGACCGTCGAGACACCATATGGAGCCAGAACAAAAATTTCAGTATTCAATAGCAAGAAAAAATTTAACAACGTCAGGCTTTCCTGTCATTACAAAATATTTTACAGTATCTTTTTTTCCTCTGTTCTCATCCCTATCCTGTACCATCCTGTCAATCCTGTAAAAATATCTTTTCAGGATCTGAAGTATAGTTATCTTTTTTCTGATATCCTGTAAATCCTGTACATCGATGCAATCTCTTCTTTCTGTTCTTAACTCTCACATCTTTTTTCTGGTATCCTGTCCATCCTCTCCATCCTGTCAAATCTTTTCTTATCTTAAATATTTCTTGTCTTTACCAAAAGATATTTCTCTGCTTTGCGATCTTTGTTATCTTTCGCGGTCTTTGCTTTCTCTGCAATATCCTTTAATTTCTTTTCTTATAAGGTATTCCTGAAAGTCCGCCTCTGGCGGGTTTGCGTCTTTCCGTAACTTGGCGTGATGCAATCTTTTTCCGGTTTTTCTTTCTTTTCCAAAATTTCTTTATCTGCCTGGAATTTTCTTTTATTTATCCGTGGTGTCTAACTTTACAGGTGAGCTTTGCATAATACATTTTCTTATCTCTGAATATACAAATTATTACCCGGGAACACCAGGGGCAACAGTTACCTATACCAATGAAATTTATGTTATAATGTATTTTTTATACACTATTTATGGAGTGATTATGAAGATTCTCTATGTCATCGGTCAACTGAGTTACGGAGGAGCCGAAAGACAGCTTTACGAACTCATCAAGCGTCTCCGTGATAAGACTGACTTTGAGATTATCGTTACCAGTCTTTCTTCCCAGAATCATCCTTACAAAAAAAGACTCGAAGAACTGGGCACCACCGTTCTGGAAATACCCCGTAAGAGGGGATTTGATATTTCACGCATTCAGAAACTCAGGCAAATTATTAAGGAACATCAACCAGACCTGATACACAGCTACCTGGAAAATGCCACCAATTACACCTGCTGGGCGTCTTTTCTTTCTTCTTACCCTCATATAGCAGCTGTCCGTAATGCCTCCCGTAATCGCGGCTTTATGCGCCAGATGCTTGACAGATTTTCCCATAGTTCAGCAAAACACATAACCGTTAACTCTCATGCTCTTAAAAAACACTGTGTTCGACAACTGGGAGTTTCTCCTGAAAAAATAACAGTCATTTATAATTTTATTGATTTTAGACGATGGACTGCTGACCACAGTCAGCAAAGCCGTCAGCTTCGTGAAAAAATGGGCTTTACCTCAGAAAATCGTATTATTGGAACCATTGGACGATTAACCCATCAGAAAAACCCCTTTTTATTTCAGGAAATTGCCCGTAAACTGGCTTCTTCAATGACTAATACCAAATTTCTTGTAGTGGGTGATGGACCGCTCAGAAACGAACTGATAGAAGCAGGCAAAGATCTTATAGAAAAAAAACGTCTTTTTTATGCAGGACAGACAGATCATCCCGAGTATTACTTAAAACTGATGGACGTATTTTTGCTCACCTCTCATTACGAAGGTTTCCCCAATGTGGTTCTGGAAGCCATGGCGTCAGAGGTCCCTGTTATCAGCACGCCTGTCGAAGGAATTGAAGAATTTGTCACACACGAAAAAACAGGGTTCATTGCCAACCCGAACCCCGATTCTTTTGCTCACTATACCAGGCATTTACTGCAACAAAAGGAACTTCAGGATCATTTCACAGAACAGGCAA
>PWGE01000205.1 GCA_003554345.1 Candidatus Sumerlaeota bacterium
AATGTTCACTTTACCATCTGTCACAAGATTGGGTCCACCCCCAATTGCATCGATAACATTTTCCCAGTGAGGGTGATCGGAATCACCTCCAACATCCACCCGGGTAATAACGAAGTGTTCACGTTTATCCCCTGTTAAACCGAAAGTGGTTTTGTCATCTCCCCAGGAGTTTTTGACATTACCATCAATTTCCAGATAAAATATTGCTTCGCCGGTGGACATGTTGAAAAAACCGGCATTCATTGCGGCCACAGCTCCCGCTTCCCTCCCGATGACACTTGTAGGGCTGACAGGTGTAGAATGCACCGGTACCAGGTCGATATTTCGCTCATCCATATCAACTTCCACAACCCACAACTCCCAATCAGGAGAACTATGAACGGCATTTCGTATTCTGGCACCAGGGGCCAGTTCTTCCCACTCCCCGTATGTCATGTTCGGATAATTATGATCACTCCATCCTACCAGGAACAAACACTTGACAAGGCATATGAGCAGGTAAGCTATGATATATTTTTCAAATTTGAAAATCATATTGTTTCCTTTGTATAGATTTGAGAAATTATAAACCAGTAAAATATATTGACAATATATAAACTCAAAAAAATCAGTACCCACATCATCTATTACAGAAAATGCCGTTTAAATTCGTGAGAATACGCCTGAAAGATTTTTAATGAAATCCAGGATACCTTTGTATTTGCCTATTGCTATTTTAAGCTAATGCTGGACAATATAACATTATCAAAGTATGAACTTTTTATCCTGTCAGAGGTGAATTTCAGTTTTCTTTAGAATCAATCCTCAGGCGTGATATGTATATTTATTTCAAAGGGAAAACATCTCAAATGCATAGCGCACTATCAAAGAGCTGTACGATTGATCTCTCCTATCCAGCTGGCAAAGCAAAAAATCATCTCACTTTTCCTGGATATCTTAAACATCAATGCCTGAAATCCTGTTTTCCTGAGGCTATTTTCTTTCCAGGGGGTGATTTCCTTCCACCGAAACTGACAGTTTTTTCCAACAATGATATTTTCAGAGGAGAATAAACATGAAAAAACTTATAATGCTTCTACCTGCTCTTTGCCTGATTTTCACCATATCCTGTATGAACAGGGATGAAGGTGACCCGGATGTTAAGGAAATCACCTTTTATTCCCTGCAGCTCAGACCACATTTCACAGAATACATGGAAGAAGTCATCGCTGAATTCGAAGCGAAACATCCAGGAGTAAAGGTCAACTGGATGGACATTGAACAAAGTGCTCAGATATCACGTTTAATGGCAATGATACGGCGCGGGGAAATGCCGGACATTGTCAATATCAATATAGAACTGGCACCAATTCTCCTGGAACACGGACATATTCAGGATTTAACACCTTATGTTGATGACGAAACGGTTTCTCAATATTTTCCTTCTATCATAGAAAGTTCATCCACTTTTGACGATACCCTGCATTCCATCCCCTGGTATCTGACCAACAGCATCGCCCTTTACAATTCAGAACTCATGGAAAAAGCCGGTATACCTCCGGAAGATTATCCCCAAACATGGCAGGAAATATACAAGCTGGCTCCCTCCTTCAGAGAAGCCACCGGTAAATTTCTATTTGCACCCAACCTGGGTGAACCTTTAAGACTGATCGGTATGTTCCTTGAAGAGGGGCTGCCTGTGGTTGACGAAAATGGAGATTTCCACTTTTACACCCCTGAATCCGTTGAGCTCCTGGAAACGCTCCAGTCTCTTTATCAACAAAATGCCATTCCCTCTGAAACTCTCTTTAATACCCATCGAGACCTCAACAACATGTTTCAGCTGGAACAAACAGCCGTTTACACGAGTGGGACCCAGTTTATCCGGGAATTCCAGGCAAACGCACCTGAACTAATGGAGAATGTGGTATTAAAGGAAGCCATTCGAGGCGAAAGCAATAAGGTGCAAACTACGGCTTCTCTTCTCTCTCTCGCTTCAACATCCAGACATCCTGAAGAAGCCGTCGAGTTCATGCTGTTTTTAACAAATTCCCGTAATCAACTGGCATTTTGCAGGGAAGCACTGGTCTTGCCCTCAATTAAGGAAGCTATTGAGGATGACCTGTTTCACGTTGAAGACGGAACCTTAGAAACAGAAGCCCGTATTATCGCAGCCAGACAATTACCTGACAGTACGGCTATGTTCATACCTTCTCCCCATATTGATAAGATAGCAGAGTATATTCACGAAGCGTTACATATGTCTTTCACCGGAAATAAAACACCTGATGAAGCACTTCGAGATGCTTACGAAAAATGGAAGACAGAGCAGGAAAGAATCTCGTCGTTCTAAAAGTAACAAAAACCGGCGAAAAACACTCATATAAGCGAGCCGGCAACTTCAGCCTTCAATAAAAAGGGTATGTGCCAGACAATGAAATCAAGGAGCATGAATACATGATGATTCACCACGATAAGAAAAACGGTACCTTTCATTTAAACAATGGTAACATAAGCTATATTTTCACGATATTCCGTCAGAAGCATCCTGTTCACTTATACTGGGGCCAGGCAATCCATGATCCCCAACCACATCATTTTTTAGCATTGCAGGAACAGACCTATGAGGCTCATAAAGGTTCTCTGGAAGCCCTACCATTGGAATATCCGGGATACGGAAACACCAGTTTCCATTCTCCAGCCTATCATGTTCAACTTCCCAATGGGTCAACGGTTACAGACCTGCATTACAGGGATCATACAATCTACGCAGGCAAACCTCTTTTAAAGGGTTTACCTGCTACTTATATAGAAGAAGAAGGCGAAGCGGAAACTCTTGAGGTTGCATTATGGGACAGTGTCACCAATCTTCAGGTTATCCTCTTATACACTATTTACAGGGATTATAACGCCATTGTCCGTTCTACCCGTTTTGTCAATCACGGAACAGATTCTTTAGAGCTCTGGCGGGTGCTCAGCACAAGCACACCCTTTTTCCCGGGCAACTACGAATGGTTACATCTGCCTGGTGGATGGGGACGAGAACGATTTCTCGAACGTTTCCCCTTATATACAGGAGAACACAACATTGAAAGCCGGCGTGGCACCAGCAGTCATCAGCAAAACCCCTTTTTAGCTCTTCTTGAAAAAGAGTCAACAGAGCACAGAGGGC
>PWGE01000220.1 GCA_003554345.1 Candidatus Sumerlaeota bacterium
CACCGACGAGGCCGTCGCCGAGATGGTCGAGGCCTTCGAGGCACGTCGGGATCTGGTCGTCGACTTGCTCGCCGAGCACGACGTCGACGTCGCCGTCCCCGAGGGCGCGTTCTACATGATGCTCCCCGTCGACGACGACGATCAGGCCTGGTGTGAGGGTGCCATCGAGGACGCCCACGTCGCGACGGTGCCGGGCAGCGCCTTCGGCACTCCTGGCTACGCCCGCATTTCGTACGCCGCGAGCGAAGAGCGCCTGCGCGAGGGTATCGAGCGACTGGCCGAGGAAGGCTACCTCTAGACTGGCTCGGCTCGGTTTCGTCTCCTCGAGTTTATCACCGATAGCGACGCGAACGGGGGCATGGACTGCCCGACGTGTGGCACCTCTCTCACGACGGAACGCGGAATGCGCCAGCACCATACGAAGGTTCACGGCCAACCGCTCCCGAACCGCACCTGCAAGGGGTGTGGAGTCGAGTTCTACGACCCGAAGTCCCGACGGAAATTCTGCGACGACTGTAACCCAAACGCCGGGGAACACAACGGTCACTGGAAGGGCGGCAAAGAGACGGCGACGTGCAAATCGTGCAACTCGGCGTTCGAGTACTACCCCTCGGACAAGCCCGGTGTGTACTGTCCGGACTGCGTCGAGACTGCTGACGAGTTTCTTGGAACGCCGTATTACGAGTATCATGACATCGAACGAGTCAAGAGAGTATGTGAGCAGTGTGGTCGAATATCGACAGTTCTCAAATCAAAAGCGGAACGCGATCCCGTCCGTTTCTGTAGTCGAAACTGCCTCCATCTCTGGCTCTCTTACCGGTGGGGTAACACCGAAAACGTGTACAATGGACGGTGGCGACAGATCAGACGAAAGGCCCTCGAACGTGACGATCACACGTGCCAGCACTGTGGTGTAACTCGAGAAGAGATTGGGCACGAACCGGACGTTCATCACATAGTACCAGTTCGTGATTTTTCTGACCCTCAACTGGCTCATACGCTGGAAAACGTTATTTGTCTCTGCAGGAGTTGCCACCGATACGCCGAACTCGAGTTACTCGATAGTGATTCGTCCTCCGATCAGGAGTAAACAAAACTCATAAGCCCTCTTGCCGTCAACGCATTTCTGTATAGCGCAGTCCCGTGGTGTAGTGGCCAATCATCTGAGCCTTTGGAGCTCAGGACGGCGGTTCGAATCCGCCCGGGACTATGTAAAATATTTTACATGAATTTTCTCACATCTCGAGCGGCGCCACTCTCTGACAGCGGCTGCGCCACCGACAAGTGTCGATCAGCACGCACAGCTGTCGCCCATCGATCGCTCGAGTCGCATCGGCTGACCACACGACGGACAGCCGCGGTCGTCATCGAGTTCGTCTGCGGTGACGGGCTGGCGGACCGAGCAGTCGTCACACCAGTAGGCGCCAGCGATCGACGGGTCTCGGTCTCGAGATGGTTCGAGCGCGCGCCGGAGTGAACTCCAGAGACCCATGTGGTCTGGTAGCATCCCAGAAGATAAAAGCGTGTTCGGGAGCCACGGCCAGGGGGCTCGAGCGCGTCGTCGCTGGATTGGGTGGCGCTAGTGGCGACGTGGGAGCGGGCACGTGGTGCCGGTAGACCGGAGCGTAAACGGTTTTGAAAGATATGATTTCGCGAGAACGGACGTTCACGACCGGCTACTTATTTGTCCGATCGAGGACGCTCACTCGAGTGCAACGATGACTGATGTGCAAACCGACCCGCCCGCGTTCGAGTACGAGACGGTCCGTACGATCGGTAAACTGGTGCTCACCACACTGTCGCTGCTGTTTCTGCTATCTCTGGTGTCGCTCCTGCCCGGTATCGACCGACTGATTCCGGGAACGCCGGTGTCGTTCGCCGCGGTCGTCGGCGCCGTCGTAACACTCGCGATCGTCGCGCTGTTGCTTTACCTGGCGCCTGCGCTCGCAAAACTGGTCCGGTCGACGCTCGAGGGGCCGACCCACGTGGTCGACGACGTCAGCGACATCGTCCAGTTGCTGGTGGTGTTCGTCGCGGTGCTGGTCGCCCATCGGGGGCTCGAGCCGGCGATCGTGCCGCTGCTCGAGGGCATGGCGTGGATCTACGACGTCGTGTTCCTGGCGATCGCGTTACCGCCGCTGTCGATCCTCGCGGCGCGGGTGTACGTCTCGCTGGACCCGATGGCCGACCTGCTGGCCGAGCGGTTCTCGACGGACGAATCGGACGATCGGTCGTAACCTGGCTCGAGTCCATCACGCCGCTCGTCGCTCGCGATAGCCTCTCGGAGCGGTGACCGGCTCGGTCGTCGCGATCCGGTCCCGAACTCGCTGTTTCGACCGTCAGATCGGTAATACGAGCTTACTCCGGACGGCCGAAGGCGACCAGCGAGTGATTGCTCGACCGTTCCAACTTTTGTTCGATTTACAGTTCACTTCTTCGTATCGGTGATCGAACGCCTCTCGAGAGGGTTCGCAGGCGCTACTGGAACGGTCGATACGATTTATGCGAACCTTCGGGATAGCCGCGAACGGTGATCGAGCATGAGCGAACAGGCTACCGATCCGACGCCCGAAGAAACGCACGCCCAAGAGTACGACGAGCCCGAGGGTCGAAAGTGGTTGAGCGGGATCATCTCGCTGATCGGGCTGTGGATCGCGGTTTCGCCGTTCGTCTACGAGGCGATGGCGAGCCTGCTGTGGAACAACGTGATCGTCGGCGCGGCGATCTTCCTGCTGGCCGGCTACAACTACTACCGGATCGTCACCGACCATCCGACGAGCGTCGGCGTCATGTCGTTGGTGGCACTCCTCGGCCTCTGGATCCTCGTCGCACCGTTTGCGATCGAGGGCCAGGTCGCTGTCGAGGGCCTCGAGGCCGCGGCTGAGGGCCTCGTCTGGAGTTCTGTCGTCGCTGGAATCCTCACCGCCGTCCTGGCCGCCTACGTCGCGTACGCCGCTCGAAGTGACGTCCGTACCGGCGCCCCGGCCGGGACGCAGTGAGTTCGGTTCCGGGACCGGCGCTGTGGCCTCGTTTTTCGGCCGCGATCGTCGAGCGGGGCGACGGTGATCGACGTCGTCGGGACGGTACGGCTCGGCGTCGCCGGACAGTCGTGGATCGTCGGGAGCTCGAGGAACAGACCGGGTCTGC
>PWGE01000100.1 GCA_003554345.1 Candidatus Sumerlaeota bacterium
CTATAAAACCCTTCTTTTTTGCAGGTGTGCTGGAAGACCTGCATTATACGCCCGGAACAGTTATTATTGATGAAGAACTTGTCTACTACTATGCCGGTGAAGAATGGGCGCCCCGTAATTATGAGAATAGATTTTTTGGGCCGACCACGATACAGGAAGCAATGGAACATTCACGGAATATTATTGCCGTCAAAGTATTAAATAATCTTGGATTAAGACGTGGCATTCAGTGGCTGAATGATTTTGGGCTTGAAGAAAACCACCGCAGAAGCATTCCCCGTGATTTAACTCTTTCTCTTGGCTCTATGGATGGTACTGCCCTGGAAATAGCACGTGCCTATCTGCCTTTTAGCCGTGATGGTATATATATTAATACTGAACCCTACTCTGCTATATATGATTTGAGTGGCGAAATGTTGATGCGTAGACCCGTTCAGGAGCGTATCAATATGAGTGATGAAAATGCTTATTTAATGACCAGTATGATGCAGGGTGTGATTCAAAGAGGAACTGGTTATGAATCTGTAGGTGCTAACTGGCCTTCTGAATTTCCAGAACTTGCAGGGAAAACAGGAACAACTGACAAAACTACTGATGCCTGGTTTGCAGGTTATAGTCCTGAGTATACAGTCGTAGTACTTGTGGCTTTTGATCAAAAACGTTCCCTGGGAGAAGGAATGTCGGGAGGAAGAGTGGCAGGACCAATCTTCCGGGATATCATGTATGACATATATGAAATGCAAGAGACCCGACAGAAAGAGTTTCCGGTTCCTTCACGGATTGTTCACCGTGATATTTGCGGAGAATCGGGTCAACTCCTTTCCCGTCCCTGCCTGGAAACCCGCAACGAATTGATTGCCCGGGGGCAGTATGGTTCAGAAGAGTATTACCATATATACCGGGATATAGCCTTTAAAGAAGGAACAGAACCGCAGAAAGAATGTGAAATACATGCCGGCAAAGGGGAAGATGAAGAAACTGATAACAGTAATGACTGAAGACGATGGAGCAATAACCAGACAGAACAAACTACTGATTTCCTGGTATCCCCAAACTTTTTTTGAGGAAAGATATATGAAATGATGTCACAAAATAAGTGGCTGTATATCTTAAGATTTCTACGACTTGTCTTTCTGAGTTTGACATGTTTTATTCTATGGGCGGCACTTTCACAGGATTTTCATAGATATTCCCTGTTATGTGGGGCGCTTTTTGCCTGTATTGCGGCATTATATTCTTACCAGGTCTTTTATGAATCAGATGTTTTTCATCGCAGTGACTTTTTTTTCAGGGTAGATCTTCTTTTTGTGTATTTTATATATGTTCTTGTCCAGAGCCATCTTTCTTCTGTAGAACTCATTCGTATGATGTTCTCGCGGAAATATCAATCAGGAGTGATACGTATAAAAACACGTTTACAGTCACAGGTTGGTAGAGTCGTTCTGGCAAATACTATCAGTTTGATACCGGGCACACTTTCTTTATGGGTGGAAGGCCAATATGTTTTTGTGCACTGGTTTGATCTGAAAACCACTCATTCTATAAAAGCGGGTCGGATGATCAAGGAGCCCATCGAACGGGTATTAAAGAGAATGTTCGGATGACATTTTTTATAACTTTACTTTTTATTTTTATGTTCCTGAGCATGTATCGTCTTTTTAAAGGGCCTGCTTTTCATGACCGTTTGTTATCTCTGAACCTTGTATCGGTGCATATAATTCTTATCATATGTTTTTTTTCTGTTCTCTTTGAACGGAGCTTTTTACTCGATATTGCTATCGTATATGCCCTGTTATCTTTTGCTGAAATTATAGCTTTTTTGAAGTTATATGAAAAGAATAGTGAATCAGAAAAGGAGTCCGAAGTAGAGAGCCCATGAGTGTTATTACCATTTTTTTCTTTGTCCTGGGTTTTACCATCATATTTTTTGGTATACTGGGTACCATTATATTACCGGATATATTCCTCAGACTTCATGCTTCCACTAAATGTGGTGTTACAGGCACTTTTAATATTTTAATTGGTTTGATAATTGACCGGCTGGCATGGGATTATACAATTAAAATATGTCTTATAATTTTGTTTGTTTTTTTTACCGCCCCTATTATTACACATATGCTGGCTATTTCTTATTTGAGACATAAACACGAAAAAGAAAATACTTGAAAAAGGAGATAGAAGCTTTGATTCATTTAACGGATTATATTGAAAAAGAGATGATTATCATTCTGGACTCTACATCCAAGAAAGAGATCATTCCTCTCTTAGCAGAACAGTGTTTGCAATCTTATGACGAAGAGATCCGGGAAGAAATTATTGAAGATTTACTTACAAAAACTCCGGGCAAAAATATTAATATAGGCAAAGGTTTTGGTATTACCCACACTCGGACCGATAAGGTTGATGACATAAAAGTGGCCGTCGGCATATTTAAGGATGAAGTCAAGTTGTTCGATAAGGAACCCATCCATACTTTATTTTGTGTGATTATTCCCCATCAAAAAAGCAGGATTTATTTGAGTTTCATCGCCCATCTTTCCCGGGTGCTTTCATCCCCCAAAGCCGTAGAAACTTTTAAAGAGGGTGCACCCAACGACATATTCAACTTTATCCAGAAGGCAGAGTTGTGATACAGGTGCTTGTATGTATATTATGATAACTGTTCTTAAAGACGAGCCGCGGATAAAGAAATTGATTTCTATTTTACTGGAGCTTGGGTTATTCGATTCCACGGTTCTTGATGGGGAAGGAATTGAAAATGTGGCGGCTTTGACTATGCCGGTGTTTTCTGAGCTGAGAAATCTGTTTGGAGAGGAATCCCAATACCATAAAACAGTCATTACACATGTTCCGGAACGTTCCACAGTTGACCAGTATGTTGAAATATGCCGGGAAGAAGGAATTGATTTTAAAAATGATGAGACGGGGTTTATACTTGTTTTTCCCTGTGAAATATATATAGGGCCTGAATAAAGGGAAGAATTTGTGGAATACATTCATTCCTTAATGCTTACTAACACTTTCAGAAAAGTATTTCCCCTGGTAGTGATGCCGGGGATTTCTCTTTTTTCCTCCAGTGAAAATTTTCCCGAAAGAGGTTTTCAATCAGGGGTGGCGATGGGTACTATTGCCGTGCTGTTTGA
>PWGE01000179.1 GCA_003554345.1 Candidatus Sumerlaeota bacterium
CCGATCGTGGAGGCTCTCAATCAGCCTTTCCATATCTTTTATGGAGCCAAACTGAGATCCAATAGCCTGATAATCGTGAATGTCATAACCATTATCGTCCTGGGGAGAATCATACACGGGTGTCAGCCAAATGGCATCCACTCCCAGGTACTGGAGATAATCCAGCTTATCTATCAATCCCGGCAAGTCACCGATACCGTCGTGGTTACTATCCTTAAAACTCAGAGGATACACCTCGTATATCACAGCTTCTTTCCACCAGCAATTTCTTCCTGACATATTTTTCCTCTTCTACCTGCTCTTCAACTCTTCTGTTGATCCTGTTTTAAAGGACATTATACCAAATATGTGTGGTTCTGTAACAGAAGAGCCTGAAGATCAGAACATAATATAAGTACCTGCCCCATCTATGAGGAGCCCCCCCTAGCAGCAGAGATATCGCGGAAGTAACTTTCTAAACCATTTTGAGACGCAAAATATTGCGTCTCTACCCTGAGAAAAGAACAAATCACGAAAAAACACGAAATAAAGATAATATTCTGTTTTCATGGGCTGATTCTTTATCTTCCAGAAAGTTCACTCTGGCGGGTTCATGATTGGTGGCGCCGACGTCTACGTGTGTATGCCCCCCAAAAAAGTGCCTCAACAGAGAGGGTTCTATCGATGATATGTCCGGACAATATGCCTGATAGAAATTAAAACCAGAATAGAGGAATGATCAGTACGATAAAAAAGAGACGCCCTATTAGGAATAGAGCATCTTTTCCTTGTTTCATTTTTTTAAACGTATACTATTCATAATAGTCCATCCAACCCTGTACATCAGTATAAACAGCCTGCCCGGTAATGATCAGCGAAAAATCCTGAGATTCGTTTACCAGGGAATCTTTATGGGTTACTTCAATGGTATACTGCCCTTCTTGGGGCTCTTCAATATACACCTGTTCAACGTTATCCCTGTAGTTATCACCGGTTGTTGCAGGATCAGACGGACTCTCCAGATCCAGTATCCAGGGTTTATATTCTTTGCCGTCCGGGCCATATATGCGCAGATCAAGATCATTGATCAGCATGGGTGTAGTATTGTTTAATGGGTTCTGCCTCTCGGAAGGTGGCAAATTTGGATTATCAACCGGTATTGCCGGTGGATCCGTCCAACTGATGGTTACCTTCAGAGGTTCATCGCCTTCACTTTCCACATCAAGTGAATAGTCATCTCCTGAAGCAAGGTTTATTTCGAAAATATGGCTATTGTCGATATTGATCCCTTCTCTTTGATCACTGATCACCTGTGCGGCCTGTTCGATGTTTATAAGCCCCCAACCGTGTTCATAATCCGGACCTTTGTTTATTCCGGTTTTATCTACCGTATGAATAATCAGTGCCTTTATCGTGGAAGCAAGTGGAGAACTTTCACTAATTTCTTTACGGTAATGCTCCTGGAGTAAACCGATAGAACCTGCTACGCTGGGCGCCGCCATCGAAGTGCCTGTCTTAATGGTATAGTGATCATCCCCACCCGATGAGGTCGAGTAGGTTCCAATCCCTTTGGCAACCACATCCGGCTTTATTCGACCGTCATCCGCAGGTCCCCAGGCGCTGAAATTTGCCATATTTATATCTGATGAATCACTGTAACCGCCTGATATTTCTTCTATAGCCCCTACAGACAGAACATTTTTTGCCAGGGTAAAATGAGAAAGACAGTCATAACCATCGTCACCGCCGTCGATTTGACGTTCCGTTTCAGAAAGTGCCCAGCCGCCGTTTTCTCGAACCCAGTGTTCAACTGGTTGGGTTGTCGGTCCCCTGCCACGGTCATTTCCTGCAGCTGGCACGGGCAGGTAGTCTCCAGCATTGTATATCAGTTCATCCCAGTCTGCAGAAATAGAACTGTAATACCCAAAAACATAATCTTCCTCCTCACTGATATCAGTATTACCGAACCAAGCCCATTTATCATCACCATGGTAATTCCAGAGCCAGCCGGTAACATAACCGTAGGAATGGTTCGATACCCGCATGCCATCTCCTGCTTCAATTGCCATATCGGCAAGGTCTTCATTCCATTCATAGGCATACAGCTCTGCTTCATAAGACATACCTCTGGCATTGGGATTAACTCCCGCAGCTATCATTGTTCCCGCCACATGGGTGGCATGATCATTCAGGGAAGAGGGGACATCCTTCCAGGTGACCCGGTTTTCAAACTCCTGATGGGTCGTGCGAACATTACCTTCATCCCAGATTCCAAGGGCTTCGGTAGAACCACTCAGTTCCAGATCGGCTCCACCCCCTTGCCAGACTTTATCAGCAGCTATCGTCTCCGCAGCACCCATGTTAAGGGTCGTATAATAGAGCGGGATATCGTTCCAATAACGTTGCAGCTCAATAACCGTACCGTCTTCAAAGACCTTGCGAACAGGAATCTCCTCTTTTCTTGCCCGCTGCTCCGCTTCTGCCCGATTTTTTTGCCATTGACGGCTCATTTTTTCTGAGAATTCACGAAGTCTTTCCTGTCTCCGGGAATCATAGCTAATAAGATTCTGCCCTGTAAGAGGCAAAATAGTGAGCATAAACAATGCTGCAACGGAAAATACAACAAGTTTTTTTAACGTTTTCATTATCATTGTCCTTTTTCAAATTTATAACCTTTCCAATATATTATACACAAACCTGAGCAAATGTAGCTATTATTTTCATAATGAGTGGTGCCGACGCCTGCGACAGCATGAGGAACTCTTCTGAAAATAGAACTATCCTCAGGAGCCAGAATTCAGGAGACAGAAGTCAGAATGGGAAAAAACAAAGAATAAGAATGTATCACGCGAAGCTCGCAAAGTAATATCTTGTAAGAAAATATTAAAGAAGATTGCAAATCCGCCAGAGTGAACTTTCAGGCAGACAGAAAATGAGCACCGGAAAGCATGATACTATCTTTTTTTCGTGTTCTTACGTGCTTTTCGTAGTATATTCTCCTCTGAAAATAGAAATACCTTAAGAATTAAGAAAAAGAAGAACAACTAAGAAAACAGAAAAATATTGCTTACAAATTCTATACTCCTGGGTTACAATTTAGCAGGGCAGACACGCAGGTCTGCCCCTACGGATGGAATGATCAGAAAGATAAATACCTGC
>PWGE01000400.1 GCA_003554345.1 Candidatus Sumerlaeota bacterium
GCCATTATTCGCTCACCCCTTTTATAACAGCAAGTCCACGGTGGTTCCCTGCTGTAACCTCGATGACGTGGTATCCTTCGTCTTCGGTGGTAAACTCGATTTCTATTTCACCGTCATTTACAACTTCATGGACGGGGGGAGGAGAATTGACTAACACATAAGCTCTCTCGATGTGTTCGGGGACTTCGCCTGTGATGGTTGCGGTATCTTTACCGTCAGTTTTGATTTCCTTTTTGTCTACGGTTAGGTCAATCGGCTTCATGTCCTCTATGCTAACATCAGCTTTAAGTTGCCAAAGTGGATGAGATAGTCTTTCAGGCAGTTTACCGTCCAGAATAAAATCAATAGCATCTGTCCTAAAACTTTCGGGAGCATTAATCTGACGGATTAATTCATATCGTCTTTGCTGTTCCTCTGATAATTCAATCTCTTCAAACTCTACCTCAAAGCCGTGTTTGCTTGCGGTCGATTCCCACCACTCCTTACTCGGCAAAGCCCACTTCTCTTTTTGTTGTCCGTGGGTGTTTTTATATTTAGCTTTCCACGGATATAATTTAAATCTCCTACCATCATGTTGAAGCATTATATCGCCTCCTCCCAATTCTCGCCTGTCCATATACGCCATACTTGTGTAACACTTATATTATATTTTTCAGCTACTTTTTTGATTGATATGTTTCCCTGCAACTCTCTAATTTCTTTAGCAATAGAGGTAGTTATTTTACTTGCGGGATTTTTCTCTCCCTTTGTAGTCCTGCCCCTATCAATAGCGTCTTGAATATTGTCTAACTGTGTTCCAAGTTCCATGTGTTCAGGGTTGATGCAGTTAGTGTTATCACATTTATGCCTAACCACCATACCTTCTGGTATTTCACCAAAACATTCTTCATAGATATACCTTGGTATGGTCATTTTCTTGCCACGCTTTACGGTTACTTTTGCTTTCTTGGGATTTGATACGTGGTGAGATGTAACATTGTAGCAACCATTATCATCAACTTCTATTTGAAATTTTGCTTTTCTGCCTCGCATAAAATCACCTCTAATCCATTAATTGTAAGACCGGGCGGAAACCGCTGAGGGAAAGCGTATCCGAAGACGGATACGTACCCAAGTGAGAAACGCCAAGGTAGCCACGGTAGACACGCCTAGAGGTATCTGTGTCTCTTGTTTCTTGGCACCAAGAATAAGAGCCGTCCCCGTAATCATTGTTCGTTAGCAAATCTTCGTCAGTAAACCCCATCCCCCAATCGGGTACATTTGCAGGCACATAATCCGGATAAGCCCAGTTGTTGCCATCTGCGTTTACATGAATTGGTAACATTAAGGCATTCCATTCGTTCCTCATGCCCTCAAACCAATTAGGGTCAATTATGTTGCCGTTCTCGTCACGGTCTAAAGAACCGCGATCGTCATCATCATATGAATCAGTTGGGTCGCTTCCTGCACCTTTCATTAGCCTAACTTTGTAGGTTAAGCCATCTATTGTTATTTGAGCATTGCCTTGACTACTATTATCACCATAAACTGCCCCTGCTGAAGCTATAGCGTCCCAAGAAACATTATGTCTAATAGTTTTTTTATGGATAAAAAGTATTTTGCCTTGGTTAGCAAATTTAAGCCAGTTTTCATCGGAGTGCTGCAATGTTCCTTCTGATAAACCAATTTCTGTGCATAAATCTTCACCCGTTATCAAATCATTAGCGGAAACTTCGCCGAAGTAACCGGATTCCATTGTCCCTGCTACTAAGTTTGCACTGCCAGGAGAATCCGAAGTATCATCTGGATCGGTAATTGATTCATCAGACCATTGCATTACAGGAAAGCCTTCTCTGCCTGCTGTGTCTTTTACTATTACTTGCACCTTGATATATTTGTCTATATCTGCTTCGGTCAGAGTGTATTCTTGACTTGTTGCACCTGCTATTTCTACATACTCACCGTCTCTTGTATCGCCCCTAAACCACTTAAACTCTGTTCCTTGCTCCGATTCGCTGTATTTAGAAACAAATGTATAGTTAGCTGTTAATGTCTGGTCAACAAATAAATCACCATCTATCTGCAACCCGCTTGCATATAATAAGTCAAAATCTTTTACTTTTCCTACTATCCCATGAAGTGCTAAATCCCCTAAACTCATACAGCGATCACCTCGCTTACAAGGTCGTCATCCTCATCATACGTTAAATCAAGAGTAAACTCTTCTTTAATTGTCGTTCCATCTTCTTCGTAAAATATTACTGTTCGAGTAGTATATTGAGGGGAAGTGCCACCGCTTAATTCGGAGGTTTTAAACATGGTTCCGTTTTCTCGTTTAAATTCTATTAGTGTAAAAATGCCCTCTGCATCTTTGTTTTTTCTCTCCATCGAAGCTATTTCTCGATGTGGCGTATTATCAGACTTATGCGTAGCAAGCTCCGCACTTTCGCCTTGTAATCCTGCTATGCTTATTTCGTCTGCCCCGGCGGATTCGTGTCTCGCTGAATGGTCGTCAAACTCTGCCTGTGTTGGTGCGTCAATATCCGGAGAAATTAATGACGTTACCAATCCGCAAACCTCTTCATCTTCGCGTTCATCTGTTATATTATTGGGGTCAATTGTTCCGGTGTCAGCCGGAATCAGCACCTGTGCAAGGCTAAGCTCATACTGCCAATCATCTCTGGTAAGTGCTGGAGGTTCAGCGTTACCAGGACTTGCAGGTGTTCCTTTCAAGACATAAGCCCTGATGTTTCGGTATTCGGTGGCTAAGTCAAGTCTTAAAACAACCCGGTCTATCCTATCGTCTGTGGCCTCTGCTGTGTCGTGTTCGAGGTATAGGTTAGCATCATTGATATACATATACCCCTCTATCCACGCGCTCCCAGGCTCCACGTAAACCTGCATATCTGTGCCCTCTGATTTAACTTCTAGCTCCGGAACTAAATCTTGGTGGAAAAGCCCATTGGACAGAAATTGATTAAAGTATTCGGCAAACTCTTCCGCCTGGTATCTGCGCTCATCTTCCGGTGTAGAGTTAAAAAACCTGCTCTTTTCGGTCATCGTCTCACCTCGTTTTCAATCTCCCTGAAATCACCTTTAATTTTATTTATCAGGGTTGGCACTTTGTTGCCAAAAGTCAAATCTAAGCTAAATCCAGCC
>PWGE01000233.1 GCA_003554345.1 Candidatus Sumerlaeota bacterium
AAGGAAACAGTAAAAATTCCCGTATTATGAAAGAGAACAAAATTTTCGCGTTAAAATTTTATAGGAGTATCATTATTTATTCAGGTTCAAGTTTTTTCTATTCCTTATAGTTGACTTTGCGTGATACTTTCTTTTTCTGGATTTTTTTTCATCATTGGTGGCGCTGATGTCCGCATCAGCGTGAATAACTCCTCTGAAAATAACTTTTAGCAGTCAAAGTTGAGCTGGAACCCGCATTTTCCTGACCAGAAAAGAGCGGTCTGATTTGCCAGATCGGTTACATGGTACTTCTGTCCACTTTGTCCATGTCAGTCCATGTCAGTCCACCTGTTTTTTGTGGCATAGTCCGCGTCGGCGTGAAGAATCCCGGATAGCAAGAATAACAACTGTTTGCGATATGAAACATTTTCTTGTAAAATATGTTTTTAGCATATTAGAAAAAAGGAGAAACAGATGCTCAATCCCCAGGTTGAAACTTATCTTGAAAAAAGTTCGCTTATCAGAAAAATGTTTACAGAAGGTGCCAGGTTAAAAAAAGAATATGGGAAAGAAAACGTCTATGATTTTTCGCTGGGCAATCCTGATATTCCTGCACCGGAAGAGGTTCATAAGGCTTTGCACAACTTAACAGCCGAATCTCCCCTGTCGTACGAGCATGGCTATTGTCCTAATGCCGGTCTTCCAGAGTTGCAGGAAAAACTGGCGAAAAAATTGAGTGATATTCATCAGGTGAAGGTGCCTGCACAACATGTAACTGTTACTTCAGGAGCGGCAGGCGCTGTCAATGCATTTTTCCGGGCTGTGCTGTGTCCCGGTGATGAAGTGATAACCTTTTCTCCTTATTTTGTAGAATACGGGTTTTATGCGGAAAATTACGGAGCCCGCTTAAAGACTGTACCCACTGATGACGATTTCTTGCCGGATATAGATGCGCTGGAAAAAACTATTACTGAGCGCACCCGTGTTTGTTTGATCAACTCTCCTCATAATCCCACGGGAGTGGTATATTCTGAGGAAGTTTTACGTCGGATAGTAGCGGTGATTGAAAGTAAAAACAGTCAATTGGATAAACCGATTTTTTTGCTTTCTGACGAGCCCTATCGTTTCCTGGCGTATGATGGAAAAAAAGTTCCCCCTGTTCTAAACCAGTACCCTTACAGTGTTGTGGCAAGCTCATTTTCAAAAGACCTCTCTTTGGCGGGGGAACGAATTGGCTACCTTGCGATATCACCATATCTTCCTGATGCGGAAAAACTGGCAGGAGCTGTTTCTATAACCAATCGCATCCTGGGGTTCGTCAACGCTCCGTTGTTGATGCAGCGTATGTTGCTAAAGACCCTGAACAGCCAGGTTGATATTTCATTGTATAAGAAAAGACGAGATGCGCTGGCTGAAGTGCTTTGCCAGGCGGGGATTGAATTTACCATGCCGCATGGTGCTTTTTACTTCTTCCCCAAAAATCCCCTGAACGATGATTCTGAGTGGATAGAAGTGCTCAAACGAGAACGTATCCTTGCTGTTCCCGGCTTTGCTTTTGGGACACCGGGATATTTTCGACTTTCTTTTTGTGTATCGGAAGAGACTATTCATAATTCACGGGAAGCCTTCCAGCGGGCTATGAAAAGAATTTCTAACTAATTCGTCTGTTTTGTTATATTCTGATTTAATGTTTCAGTTGCTTATCAGTACATAAATGTTCTATAATAAGTATAGAAGTTAAGATGAGAGGGGTTTTTATATGGAAAAATTATCTGGAAATCTGGTAAATATACCCTTTTCGCTTTATCTACCGGATTCTTACGAAAAAAACGGTGTAAAGATACCGGTAATGTTTTTTTTGCTGGGATTGGATTTCAGTTTACAGGAACTTGAAGAGGTTCTGTTGTTTTCAAATTATTTCCGGCGAAAAGCAGAATCTCCTACTCCTTTTGCTGTCTGTGCTATTGATGGAGAAAACAGCTGGTATTGTGATAGTTACCGCGGCACGGTGAAATGGGAAGAGACCTTTATCAGAAAATTCATAAAGCAATTTTTTAGGGATTATGCCCTTTCTCCTATTTCCTGTGGCATAGCCGGCATTTCTATGGGAGGATTTGGAGCACTGCATCTGGGACTTAAATATCCTCATATATTTCAGGTAATTGCCGGACATAGTGCTTCTTTGCGTTTTGAAAATGAAATGGAAACGGCTCTCAAAAAGGGAAGAAAAGATATTATTGAAGCCTTCGATAATGTGGACTATTATATGCACCTTCACCCTATAAATTACGTCATGAAAGAGAGCCATTATCATCAATATATATGGCTTGATTGCGGCAAAGATGATTTTCATATTGATAACAATTTGCGTTTTTTCCGGCTTTCAAAAGACTCCTTGAATCATCTTGAGTTCCATGTGTACGAAGGAGAACACGAGGCAGCATACTGGGAAAACAGGCTGGATACTTACCTGGATTATTATGAAGAAAAACTCCACCTTCTCTGGGCAAGCTTTTGACGCTCAGTCTGATTTGTTGTTGCTCTCCAATTAAAATATATTAAACTGTCTGACATTAGTGCTTTCATGTATAAAAAACAAGTGTCATAATAGAGTTTCTTTTAATTTTATTTGAGGTAAGGAGGAAAAATGACTGAGAACGAGCTCAACCGTCTGCTGGGCCAGTTCCTCATTGTACGGTGCAACGCCGATGAGGATGATAAGTTTACCCTGGATTACTGTTCTCGACTTAAAGAGAAGTATCATGTGGAAAACTTCTTCTTCTATGGTACCCGGCGTGAGAATTTTATAAAATTCAGCCAGAAATTGCGCCAGAACACGGAGTATCACCCTTTTTACAGTGCTGATTTTGAAAGGGGAACCGGTACCAATACTTCTCATGGTACAGATTTTCCGGGAAATATGGCTCTGGCAGCCACGCAAGATCCTCAATTGGCGTATCTTCAGGGGAAGGCTATTGCACAGGAAATGAAGTACCTGGGGTTAAACTGGAATTATGCTCCCTGTATAGATGTGAATTATGAGGACCGTAATCCTGTGGTCAATATTCGTTCCTTTGGAGAAGATCCTCAGCTTGTGTCAAGAATGGGAAAAGCAATTTGCCGTGGACTCGAAGAAAACGGGGTTTTGAGCTGTATA
>PWGE01000037.1 GCA_003554345.1 Candidatus Sumerlaeota bacterium
GTGACAAAAGAGGCAATAATGATAATGAAAACAGGAATACGCACTTCATCAGGAACCAGGTGGCGAATGGAAGATACCAGGATATTGGAACATAAAAGAACAAAAGTGGTGGCCAGGCCCATACCGATTCCGTTTATTGCGCTGGTGGTGACTGCCAGGGTGGGACATAAACCCAGGGCAAGAATAAAAACCGGATTGTCTTCGAAAATTCCTTTGCGAAAATTATGCCACATATTCAGTCACTCTCCCTTCTCCGGATGATGTGATTTGAAGAGTTTGACGGTCTCATGAATGCCATCTGCCACAGCTTCCGATGAAATAGTGGCACCTGTTACAGTGGTAACGCTATTCTCTTCACGAATTCGCTGGCGTTCTTCCTCTTCCAGGGTATGCCATTCAGGCATTTGTTCGACATTAATGGGATCCAGGGGGGATAAACCAACAAACTGTTCCAGAAACCAGGGGGATTTTGTTTCTACGTCAATGGTTTTGCCAAAAATATACCGTGAAACCGGGGCTTCTGCTATACGGCTTCCTAATCCTGGAGTTTCATTTTGACTTAATATGACAACCCCCTGGATTATCATGTCTGTATCTACACCTGCTATAAATGAGATTGTGCTGCTATAGCCGTATTCTTCTCCCTTAATAGCATATCCATACATTTCATCATTTTCATAAGCTTCCCAGTAAGGAATATCTTTTTCAGGGGTCTCCAGAAACTTATCTTCACTGAGCTCTTTGTCCTCAAAAAGCTCAAGAAGGGCTTTTTGTTTTTCTTTTTCTTCCTGGTAAGCGATTTGCTCCCTGGTAACTATATAAGCTGTACCCAATGCAAAACCGGCTAAGAGGCAGATACCGGCAAGGGTCAGGATTATTCTCAGGGCATTAGTCGGTTTTTCTGTACTCATGACACTCTCTTTTTTCCAAAAGGTACCGGTAAAATATATCTGTCAATTAAAGGCGAAAAACAATTCATTAAAAGTATAGCATAGGTCACACCTTCCGGATGTCCACCAATGAGACGAATAGCAAAGGTGATTATGGCACATCCTATACCAAAGAGTATCTGACCACCGGTGGAGACAGGAGAAGTCACCATATCTGTTGCCATAAATAAGGCTCCCAGCATAAGACCGCCGGAAAGAATATGAAAAAGAGGAAGCTGAATCAGATAATCGGGCTGGGCAAAAAGAGAATAAAGAAAAAACAGAAGAAAAACTGTTCCCAGATAGCTAAGAGGAATAGCTGGAGTAATTATTTTTTTGAACATTAAATAAGCCGCCCCTAAAAGAATGGCCAGGGCTGATGTTTCTCCCATGCATCCCCCATGATTCCCTACAAAAAGTTGACCTAAAGCCCGCCAGGAGAATATGTCCTGGAAAAAAGGGGTTAAGGTTTCCACTATTTCCGGATGTTCCTGCCCGATTTCCTGTAAGTTGCGAAGAGAAGTAAGAGGAGTAGCACCTGTTAATGTGTCTATTGTAAAGTGCCGGGAAGTATCAGCTTCTACAGAACTGGAAAAAGGGGATAGATGGGGAGAGAGCCGGGTTTGAATCCAGTATGCTGTCATGAACGTGGGATAAGCAGCTGTTAAAAAGGCTCTTCCCGCCAGGGCAGGATTGACAATATTCTGTCCTAATCCCCCAAATATCTGCTTTACAATGATAATAGCAAAGGCACTTCCAAGTGCAGCTATCCACCAGGGAACTTCCACAGAAAGATTTAATGCCATCAGTATGCCTGTTACGGCAGCGCTTCCGTCTGTCCAGGTAGAGGGACGATGTAAGAGGCGTTGCATGAGGGTTTCACAGATAATAGCCGACAAAACCGCTACTGCGGTAAGGAATAAAACACGAAAACCAAAAAAAATGGTGCCTGCAATAAGAGGGGGAAGTAACGCCAGACATACATGCCACATAATGTGAGATACACTTTCCCCTGTCCGAAGGTGAGGAGAAGTTGACATGTATAGTTGAGTTTCTCTTCGTCGCATAAGCCCGTTCTTTCTATCTATTGTTTAAGCTGTCGTGCTTTGATTTTTCCATATTTAAAAAGCTGTACCAGAGGCCTATTAGCAGGACAAATATAATTACAACAACCACATTCCATGCATTCAAACAGGTTAAGGTCGTTAGCTTCCCTGAATTTATTGTTTTCTATATATTTAGCGATGAGCACCGGGGTGAGTTTCATGGGACAGGAGGAAAGACAACGACCACATTGAATGCAGGGTTGTACTTCCTTTAAGCAGGCAGATTTTTCGGTGAATACCAGTATACCGGAGGTTCCTTTTATTACCGGTACTTCATCGGTAAACTGTGAAAAACCCATCATGGGTCCACCCATAATAATTTTACAACGATCTTTTACATACCCTTTGCAGTGTTGAAGAATCTGTCTAAAGGGAGTGCCGAGACGAACCAGATAGTTGCCGGGTTTTTCAACTCCTTCGCCGGCTACTGTTATTACCCTTTCTATTAATGGTTTTTTATTTATAAGAGCCTCATAAATGGAATATAAGGTATGAACATTAATAACTATAACACCAATATCAAGAGGCAGTTTGCCGGAAGGAACCTCCCGATGCAATACACTGTATATAAGTTGTTTTTCTCCCCCCTGGGGGTAGGTAGTGGGTAGAATGGCCAGATAAAAATTAGGAATTGTTTTAATGGCTTTTTTGAGGACAGAGATAGCTTCTGGCTTGTTGTTTTCTATACCTATAAAGCAGCGTTCTACATCAAGAAGTTTATAAGTTATTCTTAAAGCCTGGATAAAAGCTTCCGTTTTTTCCTGTAAAAGACGGTTGTCGACATTTAAAAAAGGCTCACACTCTGCCGCGTTCACCAGGAGAGTATCGATATTCTTATCCGGAGGGGGATTTAACTTGATATGAGTGGGAAAGGTGGCTCCTCCCAGACCAACAATACCTGCTTTTTCAATCCACTTTAGTATTTCCTTATCTGACATGTACTTAGAAGGTATGTCAATATCAAGATATTCCCAATCTTCTTCTTCGTCGTCAGTTTGATGTATGACAATGGTTTTATCTTTAAAACCGAGAGGATGATAGCGGTCCTCTATTGATTGAACCGTACCTGTAATAGGTGAAGAAATGGGA
>PWGE01000165.1 GCA_003554345.1 Candidatus Sumerlaeota bacterium
TCAATACCGGGAAGCATTGCCACCCGCTGCAACTGAAGCAGAGCATCCCATTGAGAATCCTTTTTATTGCTTTCCTCCAGAAGTCTGGAAAGAAGGAATTCATCAATATAAAGGCGCGCCGGCATCCTCATCGGGGGATCGCGTCGAATTTCGTAAAGATACTCTTTGACTTTCCTCAGTTTATATGGTCTGCTCATAGCTCTTTTCCTTCATACATCAGCACAGATCTGCCATTCCCAGAAGAAACCTTTTTTATGAAGATAGGCTCCACTATAAGTCACTGCCTTTATTTCAAGCTTTATTTCCTGTACTATCTCCCAGGAAATCAGCCTCATGGTTCCTTCATATTCTATCAGATTCCGGTATTCACGCAATTGCAGAGAAGTAAGGTCTAACGGTAAAGACGAGGCACAAGCGGCTTCCGAGAGAATATAGTTCAGAAAATCACAAAATTCCCACACCATTTCCTCTTCATCCGCAAAGACCAGTTCTCCCTGCAGTTTTTTTTCAAGCACAGCTTCTTCCGGCACTTCTCGTGAAAATTCACCCTGAGCTTCTCCTAATGCCCGGACCATTTCCCGAAGCAGTTTTTGCAAAGAGCGAGCACGGGCAACCAGCACTATATCAGCAGTATGTTCCCGGAAAAACCAGCTCATTGAAATAACCTTCTGGAATTATTCATTATGCCCAGTACCATCATAAATAACTTGGCAGTATCCCGCACAAAAAAATGGTTAACGGTGCTGGTAACCATGAAACCCATAAAAAGAGCGCAGAGAAAAATGAAGAAAAGGGTTCCATCGTCTGTTTTCAAGCCCTGTCTGTAAGCCACTTTTATCAAACGCTGGATAACCCATAAGAAAAACAGCAACCCCACAACCCCATGTTCCAGGTACCACTGGTAGAGTTGATTATGGGGATGAATAAAGTCACGTTGGTTAATAGAAGGATAAAAGAGGGGCAATATTCGATATATACGCCTGCTGTAGCCATAACCAAACATTTTCACCTCATGAGTCAGCAAACTATTCATATCATGCACAAAGTCAAAGCGGTCTTCAAAGGAATGCGTACCGGCTCGAAATTCATGATAGGTAGAGAGTATTCTTTCCTGTACGCCGGTAGGCTGCATAAAAATCACAAAAGCCACAAGAATGAGAGCAAGATTTATATATCGCTTCTCAAAGAACTTTCGCCGGGGAAACACATACACCATAACTGCAATAATGAAAAAAGAAACCCCAAAAGCCACCACATTAGCTCGCGTTTTGGTCAGGAGCAAGAGCCAGCTGTTCAGGATCAAAACACCGGCACTCAGCAACCTGTACTTCAAGGAAACATCTCTTCGCAAGGAATAAAGGAGGCAAAAGCAAAGCACAAAAAGATAGTAAAAACTGATGCGGGTATAGCTCTGATTAAAGCTGACAAATCGCCCCATACTCTCATCAGCCAGACCCCATTGCACCAGCAATTGCGGATTTATGAAATAAAATATTGCCGGCGCATTCAATAAAAGATTGGCTATGAAATGGGTTATGAGAAACCCTTTGAGGTCACGCGGTGTCTGCAGAAAATAAATAGTTGCCCAGAACATGATTGCCAGGCGCATATATTCACGGGTGAACATTTTAAGAGAATCAAGGGGATCGATACTGAATATCACACTCAGAAAAACCACCAGAGAAAAAAGCCACCATTCTTTCCTGAGAGGAATACGGGCAAATTCGCGCCGCTTTTGCCCATCCCTCAGGGCCATTACCAGGATAAAAAGCATGAGAAAGTCGGCAATACGAACCAGAAAGGCAAACTGATAAAAAATAACCAGCGCTGAATAAAAGAAAAAGAAATATTTAGCTATGTGATTCCAGGAGATCTCGCCAATTCTTTTCATTATAAATCCGGACCCCTTCTTTTTTCAGCATTTGGGCACATAACCCGTTTCCCTGTTTACACTTTCCACTAAAAGTGCCATCATATATCTTCCCGTATCCACAGGAAGGACTCAATGTTTTAAGAATTGCCCGGCGTACGTGGTAACGCCGAACCACCGACAGAACCTTTTCACATCCTTTGCGAAAGTAATCGGTCACATCCTCACCCCGTCTATTCACAATTCGCCCATCAGGCTGAATCTCAGCAGGAGGACGGGGAGTGGGAAGTCCTCCTTCCTCCTCAGGACAGAGAGCAACGTGCCATACTGACTCATTTTCCAGAAAGTCGGCAAGTTCAGGATATGTTTTTGCTTTTCCATCATACCGACAGGGAACTCCCAACAGACACAGGGAAACCAGGATAGGTGAAGACATATTAATACTCCACCCCCTTGCGAGGAGGCACCTCTTTCCCCCAGGGATGTCGGTGATACATAAACTCTGTCACATAATCAGCTTCCCGGTATAACGCCGGTATACAGGCGTGACCTGTCAGAATAACATCGTCAGCCGGCAATTGTTTCAGCCAGGCTATCAGATCTTTTGCAGAAAAGACGTCAAATTTCAGCACATCCAGTATTTCATCCAGAACCACCAGCCGATAGTGCCTGCTTATAATGCGGCGGCGTTCCTTCCAGAAATCCTTTAACTGCTTTTCCACCTTTTTTCTGGTATGCGTGGTCAGAGTGTGATAGGCTTCACAATCAACAGCAGGATTAACACTCATGACCGGAATCGACAAATGCTCCTTTATAAAATTCGTCTCACCTGAAGATTGAGAGGATTGTTTTAAAAACTGAACCCACAAATAATCGTCTGCAAAGGGATAGTGCCCCCAGCTTCGTATGAGAGAGCCGGCAGCCGTCGAAGTTTTACCCCGTCCCTCACCATAGTACATATGAAGGTAAGGGGTTTTACGATTCGATGAACGCATAAGCCATATGATTATGAATGCTTTCCCAGCTTTCCACCTCAATGGTAAAAGACTGAATTTCTTGTATCAAGCGCAGTCCCCCGGCAATATTTCTGGCCACATCTTCAACAAAAGCGGGATTATTATGGGAAGTCTCCGTCACATATTTTTCGTCCTGTCTTTTCAGGAGAGGATAGATGGAAGAACTTCCCGACTTTTCCACAACATCAATCACATCTTCAATCCACACCATTTTTTCGAA
>PWGE01000068.1 GCA_003554345.1 Candidatus Sumerlaeota bacterium
CAAAACCTCATTACTATTTCCCGTATAATGGGCAATATCACCGAATGCACAACTTGAGTCGTTCTTCATATACTCATGCCGAGGTCAGGAAGTCTGAAGTTGTGCAATTCAGGATAATTCAGGAAGATTCTGAATTATTGACAATTCAACTGGTGCTGACCGAGGAAGCCGAAAAAGAGAGAGTCCAACAGATTTTAACAGAAGAATTGAAAAGAGAAATAAGTGCTGACTTAAATTACCGGTTTGAATTTTTAAAGGAAATCCTGCCGGATCCCAATGGCAAGATACGCATGGTCATAAACAAGATGGCAGATACTGATTAATACACCACTGTTCAGTCGTAAAATTTAACCGGATACTGCGGGGTGTCTATTCTCCCTGAATTGTGAACTCTTTTGTCAATTCCCCGACTCTGACGCATTCTGCAAAGATTTCAACTTTATCACCGTCTTTTAATCCGGGAATACGGTATTTCAGGTCAGCAGATTGACTGGTATTCTGTTCCTGCAACTTCTGGGTAATTATCACATCCCCATTTAAGCTTATTCGGACCTCCTTCACATAATGATCAGTGGGAGTCCCAACTTCATGAATTACCGATATTGATAATTCTTCTTGCTCAAGGTTTGAACTCAACTGAATATCGCTGGGAGGATGGGCTGGCAGAAACAGTGCTCCCATAGAAAAAAGGGTGATCCAGAGTAATTTCATTTCTTTCCTCCTTTTATGAGTATATTATCAAGATACCAAATCATCCTCATTAGTAAACACTAAGTTGGTTGAGAGGACTGTTTTAAGAAACATCTGTATGTTTACAACAATTCTTACGCGTCTTTTTGTTAACATCAATAATTAATGTTTAATAACCTTACATTTTTGTGTAACAAGTCAGGCGGGGAATTCCCGGGTATTTATTCATAAACAGCAGAGTCTTCGATTCTGATATTTTTATGAAAATCTTCCCGCTGTATATGGATAAGAGGTGAATGTTTTTTATCATACAGCTATTAGAAGTTTTTTAACTTGTTTGGCAAGGTCATTAATAAACCGGTTGATTAACAGTCATGGATGATGTATAAAGAAGGGTTTTGGGGAGTGGTATGATGATGAAAGTTTTATCATAAACCCGAAAATTATCGCAAGCAGCCTGTTTCATAACGCTGGAAAGTTCTCTGGTATAAATACGAATTTTAAGTAGAATATTGAAGCCCTGTTTCTTCTATGGAAGAAGATTATTATTTAGAGAGCAAGGAATGCAAGAACCTTCCAAAACTTTTGAAGACTTAGTCGTGTGGCAAAAAGCACACCAATTTGTCCTGTTTGTATATGAATTATCAAACGCATTTCCAAAATCAGAGATATATGCGTTGGCTTCGCAGTTTCGAAGAGCGGCAGGGCTTAAAAATCAGCTGTCCGGAAGAAGTGGCCTATAACATAAGGTTTATAGACAGGAAACAGCTGGCAGACCCGGCAAAACCGCTGGAAAAAAGCGGGTACGGGCAATATTTGAAGCAGTTGATAAGAGGGTGAGAGAAATACAATTCAGGAGACAGGAGACGAAAAGGAAGCCTGGGAAAAAGAACCAGAAACCCGGAATATTTGCATCGATATACAGGATGAACAGAGAGGATAAAGAAAAGACCATCATACCCCCAGAAAGAGAATTACCCTTGAAGGATTTGTAAGATGGCAGATAATGACACGGAAAATATTTTTCTACTGATTACTGAATACTGTATGCTGACTACTGATATACCATAAAAGTAGCAGGATGAACAGAATTGGGAAATAAAGCAGAGAGTTATCAAAAAAATGTGATAGCTTACCATTTGTTATAGACTTAATGGAGGACTTGGAAGATGGAAAACGATCAAATTCAACCTGGAAATGACAAAGAACCAGATACTCTGGTTAACACCTCATTATTGCACGAGGAGATTACTAAAACTATTATTGGTTGTGCGATAGATGTGAGTAATGAACTGGGTCCCGGTTTCCTGGAATCTGTTTATGAAAAGGCTCTTTTGATTGAGCTTCAGCAAAAAGGGTTTCGAGTTGAGAATCAATATCCCATAAAGGTCTATTTTCGTGAAGAATGTGTTGGGGATTTTTATTCCGACTTACTTGTTGAAGATAAAGTGATTGTTGAATTAAAAGCTGTAAAATCTCTTATGCCTGAACATAAGGCTCAAGTTATCAATTATCTAAAAGCTACAGAAAAAGAAGTTGGAATATTAATCAATTTCGGCAAACGACCATTGGAATATAGTAGATTAACTCGAAATAAAGAAGACCATCTAAAAAAGAGATAAAAAATATTTATGATGAGTAATTCGGTAAACACAAAAGAGAGAAAAGCATTTTATCTTAGAGCTCTTATTTTTATTCACTCTAATAAGATTTACCTTTATAAATATATACAATGCCCGGCTTCTTTTCTTCTTCCGGATAATTCTTACTCGGCATCTCCCAAGAATAAAGATTTGAAGACTGGTTCTTATCAACTTTATTTTTCATCAATATCTGGTGGTCTTATCCTGTCTATCCTGCAAATCGATGTTGATAATCCGGCTTCTTATCTGTCTGCAAATATTTCTTATCTAGCATATCCTGTACATCAATATTCAAACTTCAGCTCTTTGACTTATCCTTTCTTTTCCAGCAATTTCATCCTGTCTATCCTGCAAATCGATGTTAAAAAATCTGTTTCTTCTTACTTCTGTTCTTTCCGGAATTCTTTTCATAAATATCCAGTATTTTCTCTTTTTCTTATCCTGCCGATCATTTTTATCCTGGTTAATCTTTTTTCTTTCTTTCAGTTCTTACAATCCCAAACAGTGTATCTATTCTCTTTATCCCGGTTCTTTCTTTTCTTATCCTGTTCCATCCTGTTTATCCTTGTTAAAAAATCTGTTTCTTATCAAATCTTTTCCAAAAGAATTTTGACTGATTTGAGAGCTTTTTCTACTTTGCGTGAGGAATTATGCAATATTTTTAACGGAGCAATATTATGAAAAACAAAGCAGGAATTATATGGTGAAATTTGTCCCCGAACCGGAGGCCACGCGCTTACGGGTGGAAGTGGGAATTGCCC
>PWGE01000217.1 GCA_003554345.1 Candidatus Sumerlaeota bacterium
TCTCTGGGACCGATTGAAGAGGAGTATTTGTTAGTTCTGAACCAGTATGCTGATGTCTGGTTTGTACGAACTTATTCTGTATTTGATAATTATACCGACCATGTCGCTTTTATGTATCGGTTGAAATATCCGGAAGAGAAAAAGAGCAGTTCTTTTATAGAACAAGAATGATTCTTACTCAAAAAGATCCCGGATAGCACGAGGTATGGAAGTTCTTTCGCTTACTGTAAAGCTGGTACTCTCGGACCAGGAGCTCCATGCTCTGAAATTATCCTGGTGACGAACACGCCAGAAATAATTCTCATCCTTTTCCATTTCATCTTCTGGTGATATTTCCAGGAGGGCTTCTTGTTTCTTTTCACTATCCCAGAGAACGTTATCAAAGTTTTCGTCCAGGGCTATTTGCCAATGACTGGCACGATGGCTGGCACGATAAGCATTGCTGTGGAAGGACGAGCTGCGTAAAGTTATATTTTCCGGCAGCAAGGACTGGGAATCAGGCGAGAGATTTTGGGGTTGTTCCGGTGGCATATCCTCATATTCAAAAGCTCCCCTGTCAATATTATCACCCTGAGGACGAGTAATACCGTGAAAGTCCTTTGTAGGGGCTTCTTCATTGGTTCCGCTGTCAATGCCGGGAGAATCAATTGTAAGCCGCAGGTCTTTGTTTTCCAGGTCTACGAAGCGGGGATTTTCGTTTATGTTATTGTTATCATTATCATCTTTTGCTTCTTTGAAAATAGAATAAAAGATGGTGGCATTGACATTGGCACTGTAATAATCATTCTGTTCACTGTTTACAATATTATTCCATAGTATAGTATTGTAAATGCGGGCGCTTCCTCCCATCGGTACATCATTAAAAATGCCGCCTCCTCTGCTTTGAGCTGTATTTTCTACCAGCGTGCAGTTATACACCTTTCCTCCGTAGTTATCAAGGCCTCCGCCGTCTTCGGCAATGTTGTGATAAAATACTGAATTGGTTATCAGGCCATCATTCGAGACTCCACCGCCGAACTCGCCTGCTTCATTATTGTAAAAACGAGTCGATGTGACAAAACCCCCGTCATTATATATCCCCCCGCCATGCCGTGAAGCCTGGTTGGAATGGATAACACAATCACGGACGCTATCGTAATTATCAATGCCACCGCCATGGCGTGCGCTGTTGTCATAAATTTCGCAATGAGTTACCTTACCTTCATTAAAAATGCCTCCCCCCATGTTGGAGGCTGTGTTAGAGTGTATTTGACAATGAAGCACATGACCACCGGCAAGATTATAAATTCCTGCACCGTCTTCGGCATTGCCTTCTTTGACGATAAATCCATCAAATGTACCCTCGTTGAGAACGGCACGAGTTTCATTGTTGCCGGTTATTACAGTTTCATATTGCAGGAAATTCCGTTCATTGAGTGATGTTTCATCCCCTTTAAATCCTCCGTACACTGATATATCAGGAGGAACCTTTATTTCACCATTGTATGTGCCTCTTTTTACCCAGACTTTATCAAAGGTTTGAGCAGATTCGAATGCCCTTGAGATGGAAGAAAAGGCTTCTTCCCAGGAATCACCCTTCTGGTCATTGCAGCCATATGGTGAGACGTGCCATATTCGGGGATCGTAGACCATGTATTCAAAATAGTTCTCGGGAGCGTCAGAGGGATGAAAGATGGTGGTAGCGTCGGGCGGACCGGTATCAAAATAAAAATAGTATTGAAAAACATCTCCATCTTCACCAGGAGGTATAGTGTAGCTATACATGCCACATTCCCTGGTTCCTTCAGTTAGCTCCAGAGAGTGAGGTTCAAAGTCTCCTTCGTTCTTTCGTATGAAGAGTTGTGCTTTTTCCAGCCCATGGGGATGGCTGGCTCTGATCTGTACCTGTACCTCATCCTCAGCGGTTGGCTTGAGTGGTTCCTGTTTATATTCACTTAATACAATAGAAGGCGTATAATCTTCCAGGGGAACCCCGTAAATGTGTATGCGGTCGATAGTCCATCCTTCGTCGGTTATGGTTTCGTCGGTTTTCAGACGAAATCTTATTTGCACATTATCTTTTTCATCAGCATACAGGAGGGGAAAAGACTCCCTGGAAAGAGAGGGTTTTGATCCGGTAAAACCATGGATGGGTGGTTGCCAGGTGTCTCCGCCGTCTGTAGATACTTCAAGATATCCCACATCATATTCTTTTTCTGTAAAGTATTTATGTTCAATAGCGACCAATACATGTTGGACCTGTGAAAAATCAAAAAGGGGACTGTTTAAGGATATATCCAGGTTGTTTTCATAATCTCCGTCGGGACTATCCATCCAGACATATTCACCGGCGGCACCTTCTCTGGGAACCCTTTCCCATGTATCTTCTCCTTCCCATCCTTCTTTTGAAGTGGCAAAGTCAAAGGAATGGAGCAACATCTTTTCTTCATAGGGGGGAATGACACCTGAAGTAACGTTGGAGAGCTCTGAAACATTTTCCCGATTATCGAATGTTTTTAAAGCAAAGTAGATGTTTTCACCTTGCTTTATATCCGATAAAAGAAGAGCTTCCTGAGTGCCAGACGGGGAAGGAAGAAATATATTGTAATATGTTTCAGCATCTTTGAAATTATCTTCTGTTATGGGGTCAGTACTCCAGCGTAAATCATAATAAAGAGCCTGCCCGGCGTTTCCGTCGTTACCTGGAGCCGTCCATTGTAAATATGCTTTGTTTCCATCTATTGTGAAGTCTAAATCATTTACTGGTGCCGGTGGGGAAGAGCTCTCCTGGATAGCCAGCTTCACGGCAGAAGCGGCATTGATTTTTCCATATCCATACCACGGACTGAACCCATGGTTATCATACATCCCTTTTTCGACATCTATTTTATCAGCTGATCGTTGTAAAATTGCTTTAACCCCCCGCCAGCTAAGATGTTCTGCCTGCGAGAGTACGAGAGCAGCGGTACCGGCGGCTATTGGCGCAGACGCAGAAGTACCTCCGAAATTTGTTCGGTAACCTCCATTACTATCTGTGGTAACAATTCCCCGATCAGCACCACTACTGGGAGCGACAATATCGAGAGTTTCCCCATAA
>PWGE01000353.1 GCA_003554345.1 Candidatus Sumerlaeota bacterium
CGACCAGAGGCATGAAAAGCATGCCAGAACCTGAACAGATATCTTGCAACAAACCGAGGATATTCAATGAGAGTGTACTCATTGAAGGTCAACACGGGACTCAGCGAAAAAAAGAGGGAAACAAAGAAAATGAACACCACTCCCCTGAAGAGGTCGTTCCGCCTCAGTGAAAAGCGCCCCAAAGAGGCTGACGCCACTCCCATCACCCATAGAATCAGCATCCCTGCTCCTGCATACATAAACCCCTCATTTTGCGTGTCATATACATAAGGCAGAGAAGGCAATATTCTCGACCACCCTTCAGGATTAAACAAAGCATTCAGGTTCATACTCAGTTTTCCCAGGCTGCTATCCAGAATACTGATATCGGAGGCAAAGATACCAATTATCCAGGACAGAAAGAAAACACCACCAAGTATAAGAAGGGTTAAAGAAGCAAGAGGTTTTAACTTCTTTTCCTGATAACAACGGTTCAGCAAATATCCTCCCCAGATGATGAAAAGTAGTGCTGTGAGGTAGAGCTGGATTAATACAGAAACCCATATCAACAACACCCAGCACACCATAGAACTTTTTCCCATTTTCTTGTTTTCCAGGAAAAGATAAAGAGCGGCCAATATCATCCAATGTCCCCCTGCCAGCGAAGTATGGGTAAACATGCGATATAACATGACAGGACTGGACGTAAAAAAAACCGTCCCGACAGCAACGGTAAATAGATTATTACTCCACCTTTTTAAAAGCAGGGCAGCAAAAAAACCCTGTAAACAGAAAGAAACCAGCCCCCAGAGACCAAAATACTGAAAATGAAGGGGTAAAAGAGAATCAAAAAGTTTGAAGAAAACACCCAGAAGAGGTATAGAATCCGTTTCTATAAGGGTGGCACCAAAAGGATATCCCAGGTTATTCATACATCCCAGGGGGAACCGCCAGGAATCACTCCGAAAAAATGCCCAGCCCAGAAAATTTTTAGGAGGGTCGTGGGAAACATGGGTAAGCAACCAGTCAACATACCGTGGATGAAGCACCCTTACTCCATAGAGTAAAAAGAAGTTTAAACCCCCTATTATCACCCCTATAAAGGGAAACAATCTTTTACAATGTTCTCTTCCCACGGGTAATTCCACGGCTTTTTCACCTCTTCATCTTAAGAGATAATGATACCATGAAAAATCGCAATTAAGACTGGAATGAGAATTCTTCTTATTTGTTTTATAAACCAACATAGAGTGAGAAGATAGAAGTGAGAATAAGATTACGCAACCCCTGAAAATCCGCCAGTGGCGGACTGTAAGTCGGGAATCGGCGATGCCGGGAAACCAGAAATACACTAATGGAGCACAAGTGTTTTAGCAACGTGTACTATATTTTGAAGGGTTTATTTTCAGATAAGAATAAACCACGAAAAGCACGAAAGAACACGAAAAAAAGATAATATTATGTTTTCCGATGCTGATTTTCTGTCTTCCTGAATGTTCACTCTGTAGGATTTGTGGCCTTTGTTTTTACTCTAAATATTTATTCTGTAGTATTACTTTGCGGGCTTGGCGAGCTTTGCGTGATACATTCTTATTCTTTGTTCTTTCCCATTCTGACTACTGTCTCCTGCATTCTGGCTCCTGAGAATATTTCTATTTTCAGAGCAGGGAATAAAAAAGAGGACGGGATACGCCCTCTTTTTAAACCTTTACTCACTTTTCAGCAAATACAAACTCCACAGGTACGGAGTATTAGACCAGGTCTCGTATTATTTTTTCCTTATCACCTGCCATAAAATCGATAACAGGTATTTCCAGCATAGTATAGGCTCCGGGTTTCTGGAGCACACTGGCACGGGCAGAAGCGATAAGCACCTGGGCGGTCAGAGCGGGATTATTAATCCGCATATCAAATTGAAAAAGCTGATTGGGTGAGTTGCCGGAGACACCCTTTCTCTCCATGGTCACTCCATGCCCCATATCCTTGAGTTTTTCTACATCATCTACCTGAAAAACATGTGTTTCATCATTACAGAAATATGAATCCTTCAGGATAGCTTCCTTAATTTTTTTGAAATCAGCGCCTTCTTCCAGTTCGACATAGACCATACGACGATGGACACTGGTACCAAGCGGAATAGTCATGGAAAGTGCTTCTTTAACACCATCAAAGGCCTTAGCTGCCACGGAATGGCCCATACTCATACCGGGTCCAAAGTTAGTATACGTCAGACCTTTAGGCGCCATAAACTCCAGCATACCCCGTAACATGGAATCTGTTCCCGGGTCCCATCCAGCGGAAATAACCGCCACACTATCATTTTCAGCAGCAACAGCATTCAATTCTTTTTGCAAATCCGCCAGGTCTCCATGGATATCAAAACTATCCACGGTATTTATTCCTTGAGCGAGTATCTCCCGGGCATACTGACCAACTGACCTGGTAGGAACAGCTAATACAGCAACATCTACCTCTCCCAGTTCCTCAATAGAACTCTTCATGGGCACATCCTGAAGTTCTGAGGGACGTGGCTTTTTGAGCGAGTCCTTACGGCGAATCACCCCTGCTATTTCCATATCCGGGGCTGCCTCTATCGCATCCAGCGCATATTTACCAATGTTACCATAACCTACAATGGCTACTCTGAGTTTTCTACTCATACAATAAATCCTCCTTTTATAAGTTCATGTATCGAATTTTTATCAGGTCTGAAAAACAACTTGTAGAATATATTATTATATCTAACTAATATCAAATTTCAAATAAAGTGCGAATTGATTTAAAGACACTGCCTTGAAGTGAGTTCCTCACGCCACATCAGATGGCGCAAACAAGCATGAAAATAAAAAACCCAGAAAAAGAAAGTATCACGCAAGCCCCCAAAGTCGCAAATCCTCCAGAGTGAACTTTCAGAATAAGAATAAGATGCCGATTCCGCCAGAGGCGGACTTTCAGACCGCCAGAGTAAACTGTAAGTCGGAGATCAGCGATCCCGGGAAGAGTGCATACTTAACTCCTGGTTTTCTTTATTTTTCACATTGTTTTTCTTTAAAATCTGCTTCTTGCAGATTTTTCTGAAGTCCTTATCCTCTTC
>PWGE01000291.1 GCA_003554345.1 Candidatus Sumerlaeota bacterium
ATTTTTGCATGAAACTTCTACCATTCAAGTGGACTGGCATGGACAGGATAGACAGAAATACGACGAAATCAGGCGGTCAAGTTAGATAGTTTTTTTGTCCGGGAAATGCTATTTCCCATATGATTTCTACATACTGCCTGCTTGCAATTGTTTTCAGAATAATGCCTTACGCTGTCAGGATTTCATGGCGTCAGGACAACACCCGGGTATTTGCCGTTATTAATCATCATGCTATCCGTAGAAACAGACCTGCGTGTCTACCCTGACAGGTTACAATCCGGCAGTGTAGAACTTATAAGTCAAATTATTCTATTATTACCAAATTAATAGTCATGGAAGTCTGCCCGGGAAAATGTTACCGGCCTCATTATTTTTATCAACCTCTACATTCATGCCAATTTTTACTCTCAAGCTAATCACTATATGTGAATGCTCGTATTTACAAGCACACTAATTCCCGTAACATGCCATTCAAATTACCCATTATTATGCACTCTATCAATTTATTTTCATCCATTATCCAATAGCAAAACATGAGCAACAGTGCTTACTCTTCAGCTTTTTGATTCCCGTATATGTTTTCATTTATAAATAACTTTGATACTATACGTTTGGACTAAAGTGGCCTTTTTTTGAAATGGCAAAAAAAACTATTATAATTATGTTTGTCAAAAATAAGGAAATAAAGGGAGTCTTATATGACGCAAGGCAATAAAGAAATTCAAAGAGGAATGTCCTTTTTTTTACAGGAATTACGAGAATACCTTGACCTGTTAAAAAAAGACCCGGAAAAGGCTTATCAAATTTACGGCTTCACCATGATTAACAGTATAAACCCTGTCGATAGAGCTTTTTATAAGATAAAGTATGATTTTGAACCGCAGGATTCAATCGACTATTACAACAGGGGAGTGCATCAGCTGACAAATAACAGGTATAAAGAAGCCCTGAAGTATTTTGAGAAGGCTGTAGATAAGAATCCCCGTTTCCCGGAAGCCTTATATAATCTGGCATGGACATATGAAAAAACAGGAGAGCTAAAAAAATCGCTGAAATACTGGGAAGAATATCTCGATTTTGTAGAAGATGATGACGAAGCAGAGTTAATAGAAGAGCATATAGAAGAACTTGAATCCTCCTGAGGTTTTTCGGACGCTTATAATGTGTCATGATAAGCCGCATATATAAAATATTTTTTCTTACTTTTATCCTCGTTAGCGTTTTACACCTATCAGCACAACAAAATGAACTGTCTGTAGACTTTCAATCTGATTGCTCGCAGGATATCTTTACCTTTTCCGGGTCCAGTCGTATTGATTTTTCCTACCGCAAAGAAGTTGACCATTATGTATTAAAATTAAGAAACGTTTCTTTTAACGAACCTTTTGAAAAGATATTCAAACGCAGTTATGAAACCCTTGATCGCATCACGTACAGCCGTACTGACGACAGTTATATATTTCGCTTTTACCAGAAACCCAATATTCAGATAATTTCCCTGGCCACCCCTCAATCAAACAGAACCTCTTTACGGCTTCGTTTTGAACAACGTGGCAGAGCACTGGAGCCTTTGGATTATCAGACTGAAGAAGTCGATTCCGACAAGATGTATGTCATTGTAGATGCCGGTCATGGAGGAAGCGATCCTGGTGCTATCAATCAATCGCTTGGTATTACCGAGAAAGAAGTGGCACTGGATATTTCCCTTAAAATCCAGGAGTACCTGGAGGATATTCCCGATGTGGGAGTTCTTATGACCAGAACTGACAACCGAACAGTCAGCCTTGCGCAAAGAGCTCATTTCTGTAGAATCCACAGAGATCACGCAAAATTATTTATAAGCATTCATGCCAATGCCGCAGGCTCCAGGCAAAGAAGACCCATTGCACGGGGATTGGAAATATTTTATTTAAACCCCCATGGCGCCTCCATAGTGGAAGCCCGTAACCTCCAGGAAATTGAAAATTATCAGGGAGAATATGTCAATATCAGTCGGCGGGAATATGCAGACACAGAGTCTGTTAACCCTCTTCTTCAGGACCTTCAGCGTCGCTCTATCCACAAAGTGCTTGAGGATTCCAATGAGTTTGCCAATATTGTAAATGACCAGTTTAAAAATATGCCTTATTATCAGATTTTTAACAGGGGCATTCTGAGAGCCAATTTCATGCTCCTGCGAAATATTGATATGCCAAGCGCCATTATTGAAACAGGTTATATTACTCACCCTGAAGAGGGCCTTCTTTTGAGTCATCCCGAGTTTCAGGATTTTATTGCCCGGGGCGTGGTTAATGCCACCCTTCAGTACCTCTCAAAATACAACTCGTCTCTTAATAACCACAAGTTATCCATTCCTGATATTAACTATCGAGCCCTTCTTTCACCTGTGCCCCGTTATACTGAAGAATATACTGTTCAACGTGGTGATACCCTTAATGCTATCGCCAGAAGAAAAGGTATAAAGGTGGCAGATATTCGTTTATATAATAACCTTTCTTCGACCGACCGTATCTATATCGGACAAAACCTCACCATACCCCGTTCAGAACCAGTTGGTCCGCGGGACACTACCACCAGGGAATATACGGTACAAGCAGGTGATAACCTGACCCGTATTGCCCGAAAATTTAATCTCCAGGTAGAAACAATTAAATCTTTCAACCAACTTCGTTCCGATAACATACACCAGGGACAGACATTGAAAATTCCCCCTGCCGGGAAAGAAACCCCTGTTTCTACTTCCCCCATAGATTACACTGTTACCCGGGGAGATACCCTTACTTCTATTGCCAGCCGTTTTGGAACCACAGTGCGCGAAATAGAGCAACATAACGACCTGTCCTCAGACCGCCTCTATGTTGGACAGGAACTCACTGTTCCTCAGGGCACTTCTTCTATTGAAACCCAACCCAGGGAATATACTATTCGCCGCGGTGATACCCTGACCTCCATCGCTAACAGGTTTAATACTACCATCGCTCAACTGAGAAGACATAATGATCTTCGTTCCGATACTCTTCATCCAGGAAAAACTATTTCTATTCCCAATCCACGGCAAAG
>PWGE01000093.1 GCA_003554345.1 Candidatus Sumerlaeota bacterium
ACCAAAAGGAGTTGCCAGCAGGTTATTAATTTCTGGGGTAATCCCTTCTGCGCACCACTCATAAGTGTTGGAGGTAACCCGGCGGTTATAGTCGTGGTTAAAAATATAGACGCGGTCCACCTTCGTAAAATTGCCGATAGCTTCCAGCATTTCGTTAATGGCCGCATCGACCTTTTCCAGGGGGATATTTATGAAGTCAGTGGCCATCTTCATCAACAGCTGCTGTAACTTTTTATGTTCACGCAGCTTCTCTTCGGTCTGCTTAAGTGAAGTGATATCGGTCAGCAACCCTTGGATACCGACCACCCTGCCCTCTCTGGTCACAGGACGGGCAGAAGTCTTCACCCAGACTGCACGACCATCTTTTGTAAGCATACGGTATTCAGTTGCTTCATTAATCCCTGAAATAATTTTTTGAAACTGCTCCATCCGTCCTTCCAAATCGTCCGGGTGAACAAAATCTGTAAAAGGCCTTCCCAGCACCTCGGAGGAATCGTAGCCGACCAGTGCTTTAATATTCGGGGAAACATAGCTGATCTGGGCCTGATCATCTAAGATATAAACAACCTCGTTTAAATTCTCGATAAGATTACGGAATTTTTCTTCGTTTTCCTTGAGAGCTTCCTCAGCCTGCTTGTGCTCAAACATCGTTCCGATTAATTTGGCCGAACTGTGTAGACGTTCTTTGGCTAAATGAATGATAAAAGGAGGACGTGGCTCGTAGGCTTCGGCATGTTTTTGCAGTTCCTCCGGGTCAACTGCATATCTGTCAGCAATTTTTTGCAGTTCAGCTGGATCTTGCGGAGGGTCACCATAACCAAAATTAATGACGCCCACAACCTCATGATTAGCCCAGATGGGCACCCCATAGAGGCGAAGTCCCCCGTGACAGGCAATATCGACAGGTTCACCTGTCTCAATGGCAGTTTTAGCTGCATCTGTCCAGCAGGATTCGTGACAGAGCCACTTGCCACTTTGGAGCGCAATGCGGTTATCATCTGTCTGGCAGAGCCAGCGGGAGGCATTATCCAGGAAACGGCACCAGCCCGAAGAAAAAATACCCAGGGCGTAGTCTCCATTTTTCTCATATATGGCAGTGGATGTTTCCAGAAGGCCAAGATAATCTTTGGCTATATCCGCAAGCATATCTTCACCGATGGAATCCAAAATAAAGCGGGATGTGTTAAGCTGTGTCAAGCTACCATAAGATGGTTCTAATTGGGCTAGTGTTTCCTTAAGACTTTCTATTTTTCCCGTATCCAGCATCCACTCAATACGGTGCTGTTCTGCTTTCGCCTGTTTAAATTCCGTTATATCCCTGAAAAATACAGCAAAAAACCCTGGTTCATCACTGCAGGCAGTGATCGCATACCAGCGCTCTGATATATCAGAATAATGCTCACAGTAAGTGCTCTCACCTGTAAGTGCCACTTTGCCGAAGGTGTCGATCCAGCTAATACTGAAGTTTTCGATTTGCGGATGTAGCTCTGTAGCTTTTTTGCCGATAACCTGCGCCATGGAATAACCTGTCATCTCTTCAAAGGCCCGGTTTACATCATGGAATATATAATCCACAGGCTCACCTTCGCTGTCCATTACAACCTGGTGATAAGCAAAAGCGTCGGGAAGGTTTTCTATTAACAGGCGGTGTTTGTCACATCCAGTGTCCATTCTGCAATACTCCTTCTTAAATATTTAATAACTTTTTGTAATATCTCATTCTTCGACAATCTTCGATATTATATATTGATACTCCTTCTTGTTTGAAAGGCTTTTTGTTATATACTGAATGAGTTATCCGCTTGTGGTATCTTGAGAATGTATGCCTATTTGTAATACTTTGTGTATATGTATATAAAGAGGGAACCCCTTTATATAGGAAGTTCTCTCTTTTCTAGTATAGATAACCGATGTTATGTGCAATAAAAACAGTGCATAGAGTTGAAAAATATGTAAGACAGCAACAAGGATAGCTTTTGACCTAAGATTTGGTAAAAGCACCATTGACCCAGCATTTATGTTTATTAACTGCGTTTTTCTATCAAAGGAGGGTGGAAATGGCTCTCCCCTTTTTACACAATTATATGGACTTAACTTAATTACCTCTCCTCTTCTTCTTATATAGATCTTTTCGCAGTATATAACACTTCATAACCATACTTTGTTCTCAAAGTTTTTTTATCGGAAAACTTTATAACTCACATAACTTCCGTATTCAAAATTTCTTTCCCATCCTTCCAATCAGGCATGAGTACAGTTAAAAAGTCATAGAATTGATGATTGTGATTGCGGTATTTAAAGTGGAGCAATTCATGCAACACTACATAGTCAATGCATGCCTTGGGGGCTTTTAGTAATTCCATGTTTAAAGTAATAGACTGTTTATGGGGAGAACAGGAGCCCCACCGTGATTTCATTTTCCTAATTTTTATAACTGGTTTTCCCACCCCATGCTTTTCTATTAGCGGATACATCCTATCCAGTGACCCATGGAAAACTTCCTCTGCTTTTCCACGACTCCAATGGTGAAAAAGCTTTTCTTTTCTTTTATGATCATCTTTGTCTTTTACACAAATATAAATATACCCTTTATAAAACTTGACTTCCTCTCTCTCTGCTTCCCTGACCTTAAGCGTATACTGTTGTCCTAAATAGCGTATAGTTTCACCGCTAACATATTCTTTTTTTGTATTCGTTTTTTGGACATTACTAAAATGTTCAATTTTTTTAAAAATCCATCCTGATTTATTTTGCAATAAGCGTTCAATATAGTAAAAGGGCACTTTGGGATTCGCCGAAACAACTACGGATAGATCAGACCGAATTCTTAAGTTAATATTCTTGACATTTTTTCGCTGCAGTTCAAACTCAATTGATTTTCCCCCGACGTAAACCACATTTTTATTAGTCATTATTCTTTTAAAACGGACAAAAAGATTTCCACCAGTTCCGGGTCGAACTGGGTGCCGGCACATCTTTTGAATTCAGCCACAATATCTTCTTTAGGCATAGGCTCCTTATAGGGTCTACCGTTGTACATAATCTC
>PWGE01000043.1 GCA_003554345.1 Candidatus Sumerlaeota bacterium
CCTGGAAGTCGTAAGGCGAAGTGCGGGGTTTAAAGGCTCCCCCTCTCAGCATTTTAGCGCCTGCCTGGTGAGCTATCCTGGCAATCTCCAGGTAGGGTTCGCGTCCTTCCACTGAACAGGGGCCGGCAATAACCGAAAAATATCCTTCTCCGATTTTTACATTGCCTGCCTCGAGAATGGTATCTTCTTTTTGAATCTCTCTGCCTACCAGTTTGAAAGGTTGAAGAATGGGAAGAACCTTTTCTACTCCTGGCAGGGCTTCCAGCATTTCCTCGGAGAATTTGCGCTCATCTCCAATGATTCCGATAATGGTTCGTTCCGTTCCCCGGGAAATGTGGGGTGTGAGCTCCCGCTCTTTGATAAAGGTTAAAATGTGATCAATTTCTTTTTCGGAGACATCGGTTTTTAATACTAAAATCATAACAAAAACTCCTTTGGAAATACTTTGTATGTAAATATGATATAAAGAGAGAGAAAAAAAGCAAGTTGTACAGGAAGGTCCTTAACGAAGCCGCGCTTGAAATTGTTCTTCAAGTCGTTTGATGATATTTTCAAAAGAGGGTGTTATTTCTTCATCTGATAAGGTTTTTTCCGGATGACGGTAAATGAGATGGAAAGTAAGACTTTTCTTGTCTTTACCAAGTTTGGGACTCTGGTAATGGTCAACCAGGATTACCTTCCATAATAAACCGTCCCCTGCTTCTTGAATGGCTTCTTCTATTTTTGCATAGGGGATACTGTTGTCAAATATCATGGAAATGTCTCTTTGGTTGCCTGGATACCTGTAAAGCTGGATGGACTCATAGCCGGTGTCTCTCAGCTGTTTGATGGCATCCGGATGAAATCTTCCGCAATAAACAGAGGTCTTTAAATTGAGAAGCTGGAGAAGCGATGGATGAAGTTCTCCTCCTTCAAATAAAATAGTTTCTCCCTGTTTGAACACGAGAGATTTTCCTGGATGGTATAAGGAGGAATCACTCAATCTCTGAACGTAAAAATCTTCTATTCCCATCTGGTTAAGAACAGACTCAACAATACCTTTTAGATCATAAAAATCCCATGATTGCTGGTCGTACCATTTGAAGAGTTTTTCACCGCCAATGATAAAAGCAATGCTCCAGTCCTCACACTCTTTGCTGTGAAAATCTCTGTAAAAGATTTTTCCCACCTCAAAACAGCCGGTTCCTTCATATCCCAGAGATTGGTTGTTCATGTAATTTTTCAGTAAGCCCGGTAATAAAGAGATTCTCATGGTGCTGTGATCCTGGCTGAGAGGGTTGGCAATAGATATGAACTTTTCTGAAGAAAAACCCAGTTGTTCCTGGAATGATTTTGACAGAAAACTGTATTGAATGACCTCTTGCAGTCCATTCCGCGACAGGGTTTCCCTGAATTCCTGCAGAAAGTCATGTTCCGATATGACGGGAGCTCTTTCAATATGGTTCATATAGGGATAGGTTTCCGGTATTTCATCATAGCCATAGATACGGGCAATTTCTTCAATGCAGTCTATTTCCCGCTGAATATCCACCCGATAAGAAGGGGGACGTACAATAAGTGCTTCTTCGCTGGAATCTACTACTTCAATATCCAGTTTTTGAAATACGTTATTAATCTGATTGAGAGGGATGGAGGTCCCCAGGATTTCATTGACCCTGGGAATACGGAGATTAATAGTGGGGATTTTGGGAATGGAGTTCGTTGTAACGTCAATAACCTCTTTTTTTACTTCTGCTGAAGAAATTTTTTGAATTAATTCGGCAGCACGATTCAGGGCAAGAGGAAGTATTTCCGGGTCCATTCCTCTTTCAAAATGATAAGAGGCGCCCGTTTGAATGCCAGTTTTTCGTGCAGTTCGGCGAATATAACGGGGATTAAAGTAAGCCGCTTCCAGAACGACCATGGTGGTATCTTCATGAACCTCAGTATTTTTCCCGCCAATGATGCCTGCCAGGGCGATAGGGCGGTCCTGGTCTGCAATAACAAGATCATCTTCTTCCAATGTGTATTCCTGTTCATCAATGGCAATGATTTTCTCTCCGTCACGGGCAGTCCGGACAATAATTTTTTTCCCTTTGATAAGGTCATAATCAAAAGCATGAAGAGGATGTCCCAGTTCCAGTAATACAAAATTGGTGACATCTACAATATTATTAATAGGACGCATTCCGGCAGTGAGTAGAGCGTTTTGCAACCATAACGGTGAAGGCTGTATTTCTATTTTATCCAGAACCCGGGCACAGTAACGCGGGCAGCCGTTTTTATCATCAATGTTGATATCTATGAGGGAAGAAGATAAATCAAGTTTTTCAGTAATCCTTGGTTTTGGGGGTTTAACTGAGCTATCTGTAAGAGCCTGAATTTCGCGGGCTATACCAAGCAGACTCAAGCAGTCAGGGCGGTTGGGTGTTATGCTGATGTCAAGAAGAAGATCAAAACCTTCTCCCAATGGTGAATCGGAAGGAAGAATCATGATGCCGTCCTCTGCTTTAGGAAGCCCCAGCTCTTCCGTCGAACACATCATCCCTTCAGAAACCACTCCCCGGATTTTGGCTTTTTTTAGTTTCATCCCATTGGGAAGAGTAGTATTGGGAAGGGCGACAACAACCTTATCGCCAGTCTTCATATTATCTGCACCACAAATGATGCTTCTGGTGTTTTCGCCTGTGGAAACCTGACATAGAGAAAGCTTGTCGGCATTGGGATGAGACTCAATGTTTTCAATCTGACCGATAACAAACTCTTTGTTGATCAAACCAAGGTCGAAAACTTCTTCCACTTCAAGCCCCACCATAGTCAGACCATTGACCAGTTCCTCAATGGAGAGGGGTATATCAATATATTCCTTTAACAAACGAACACTTACTTGCATCTGAATATCCTTTCAAAGCTCAAAAATGCTCCAGAAAATCGGAGCGGTTTTCGTAAAATAAACGGATGTTATTGATACCGTATTTGAGCATGGCAAAGCGGTCAACTCCCAGGCCGAAAGCATAGCCACTGTACTTCTCTGGATCAATACCAACTGCTTCAAAAACAGCCGGA
>PWGE01000437.1 GCA_003554345.1 Candidatus Sumerlaeota bacterium
CTTCGCTGTGGAACAACCGAGAGTTGGGTTTCAGCAAGTGGAAATGTCAATCAGACCGGACGCCGGCTATGGGTTTTTGAGAAAGATGATTTTGCCCCTTTTCCCGACAATTTTGACTGGAGTACTGTTGACAGAATCCGTCTCTCCCCCTGGAAAGACCGCGCTGACTCCACCTATCTTCGATTTTATGAGATATATGCCTATTCTCCCGGCATTTACATCGTCGAAGGCACCCGATCTCATTTTTCCTCCACTGCTGCCGATCTGGCAGAACAATTTAATTCCATTTTATCACGTCACCATCTCTCTCCTGCCATGATCACCGACATTAATGTTGAAGAGGGACGGCTCAAAGGTGCTCAACTGGCGATCTATCCTTACAATGATAATATTTCAGACAAAGAACTGGACAGACTGGAAGAATTCGTGGATAGTGGTGGCAAAATCCTCGCTTTTTTTAACTTAAAAAGCGAGCTTGCTGATTTACTGGGTATAGATAATAAGGGATGGATAGAAGATCCCAATGGTTGGTTTCAGTCCTATCAGTTTGATGCAGATGATATCGACTTTTTACCTGAAAAAGTGACCCAGGATTCCTGGAACATCCGACATGCCAGTCCATCACGAAAAGACGCACGAGTTATCGCCTGGTGGCATGATAGCACAGGAAGCCAGCAAGAATATCCCGCCTGGCTGCTTTCCGATACAGGAGCCTTCAAGTCTCACATTATTCTTGATGAGGATCCTGAAAATACAGAACAGGCCATCATAGCCATTATGGGACACCTCTATCCCCGAACCCTGGAAGAGATGGCAAGAGGGGCTTTCCAGGATATCGGAAAAATAGCTTATCATGAAGAATATGAACAGGTTGTTTCTGAAATAGAGGCTCAGGCGAAGATTTCTCCCCGACATGAGGAAGCATATCACTATTTGAGGCATACCGACAATCTTCGAAACGCTTCCGCTTCCTATATGGAAGAAAACAGATACAGGAAAGCTTACGACAAGGCAATCAAAGCCCGGGAAGCCCTTATTGAAGCCTATGCGCGAGTACAGATCGGCAGACCCGATGAATTCAGGGCAATGTGGGAACATGCCGGAACCGGTATCAAGCCCGGTGACTGGGAATATTCTGTCAGCCTATTAAAAGAGGTGGGTTTTAATGCCATTATACCCAACCTCTTGTGGGGCGGTTCTGCTCATTATGAAAGTGAGTATCTTCCTGCCAGTGATGAGTACTATGAATATGGAGACCAGGTAGCCCAGGTGGTGGAAGCCGCTCATGAGAAAGACATGAGTATACATGCCTGGAAAGTACACTGGCGGGTCAACCGCGCTCCACAGGATTTTCAGGACCGGATGAGCAACGAAAATCGCCTTCAGAAAAATGTGGACGGCGAAGAAAGCGACTGGCTATGTCCTTCCCATCCTGACAACCAGGAACTTGAACTTAACAGCATGCTGGAACTGGTAGAAAAATACGATGTTGAAGGTTTACATATGGATTATATCCGCTACCAGAATGAAGATTACTGTTATTGCGACGGTTGTCGGCAGCGTTTTGAAGAAGAGCGGGGAGAAAGTGTACCTGATTGGCCAGACGATTGCTATAGCGGTAATCTTCAGCAGGAATACATTGAATGGCGAGCCTCAAATATTACCAGGCTGGTTCGTTCAATTTCTCAGGAAGCCCGCACCCTTGACCCTGATATTCTTATTTCTGCCGCCGTCACCGCCAACTATGAAAGGGACTGGAAACGATATGGCCAGGATTGGGTAACCTGGTGTCAGGAAGGTTACCTGGACTTTGTCTGTCCCATGAATTATACGACAAGTATTCACAGGTTCGAACGCTTACTTCAAAGACAGAAAGACTGGCTTCCAGAAGATATGATTGTGTATTCCGGTATCGGCGCTTATGTTTTATCTGCAGACGAAGTGATTGCTCAAATCAGAATGGTCCGTGAGTATAACCTGCCCGGTTTTGTACTCTTTAATTATGACGAACAAGCTGCTGAGAATATCCTTCCTTACCTGGAAAAAGGAATCTTGCAGCATCACACTACTTCAGTCAGGGGCTATCATTTGTATCAATAACTCTTAAAGGACTGCAGACAACGTGCAGAATTGCCGGTTTCATTCCGGCATAATGATAGGATAAAGAACGCTTCTTTTCAGTTCAATCGTTTTCCAACCATAAAGTCACAGGCCCGTCATTTTGTAACCGTACTTTCATCATTTCCCCAAAAGCCCCTTCCTGAACATCGTAAGGAAAACGATCCCGGGCCAGGGCAACAAATTGGTGATACATTTCCCGGGCCGATTCAGGAGGCGCCGCTCCCATAAAGTTGGGACGATTCCCCTTACGGCAATCGCCATACAGAGTAAACTGAGAAACAATAAGCAATGAACCTTCCACATCAAGCAAAGAAAGGTTCATTTTTCCCCGGCTATCCTCAAATATCCTGAGCCTGCTTATCTTTTTCAACATCCATTCCATGCTCTTCAGATTATCCCGGTCAGAAAAACCAATAAATGCCAGGATTCCCTTCTCAATAGAACCAACAACCCGCTTATCAACAGCTACAGAAGCAAAATCAACTCTTTGTACCAGAGACCTCATGGGGTCACTATGCGACCACCGGAACTGCCGGAAGAAGAATCATCTTTTCCCTTCTTTGCCTTCTCTCTCTCTTTTTGCTCGAACACGTACCTCATCCGCAAATCAGTGAGGCTCTGTTTTAGATAGGACTCCTCATCAGTATTCAGGTTGCCTTTCGTCTTTTCCTGGAGCATTTCCAGGATATCTATATGATATTTAGCAACATCAAGATCACGTTCATACTTATTGGTCATAGGATTGGCAATCATACCCAGCGCTATTTGCGCCTGGACACTCAATCCATACAGAAACTGTAAAAAATTCAGTTTGCCAACCTGACCACCTTCTTCTTTATCTGAACGTTTCTCCTGACTCTTCCCTTGCTTTTGTTTTTCTTCCTGGCTTTTTTTCTGTTCTTTAGCCATAAAGTCAACACCTCCTTGAAAATTTAAAATATTTCGAGAATATCTTCCTCTTCCATTTTGAAATGCAATTCTTCACGATATGTCATACGTATGGGGAGAACTTCCCAGATGAAATCCACAGGTATCCATAGATAAAAAGGAGCTCTGATACGCCTTTTCTCATCCAGGGTTTCATAGCCTTCTTTCTGAAGAGTAAACTGATGATAACCAAACCAGTCGAAGTCAAATTCTACGGGTGTTTCTCCCTGAAAATCATAGTTATAGTAGACATCGGCTCCTTCCGGTTCGGAAGTAACCTGTATTTTACGCTGAGTACTCATACACCCGCATAAAAAAAAGATGACAAGGAAAGCCGTAGTAAATAATTTCATTCACAAATTCAGTGGAGGCGGTGGGAATCGAACCCACGTCCAGAGACTTCGAACCGGAGTCTTGTTACATGCTTAGCCTGTTTTTTTGTACCAGGCAGGATGCACCAACAGGCAGGGTGTTCCTACCGGCTCAGCAGTAAGAATTTCCCCGCTGGAGCCCCTGCTGACAGGTCCCGCGAGTAGCCTGCTGATCGTCGCCCTTTTCCCTCCCGCAGGCAAGGCCGGGAAAGGACGGCTGCGTTAATTACGCAGCAAGTGCGTAGTTGTTGTCTGCACTTAAATTTTGATCCGCCGTGTTTTACGAGGTGCAGCGGAACCTCGGCATGAAACTCCTGATCCTCATGTCTCTGTCGAATCCATTCGCCCCCATTTCTTTCAGGACGATTTCTACCTTTATTATAACATAATACCTTTTTTTTTGCAAAGTATCTTTTCCGAATGTTCCTCTTTTTTATTGCCTTACATTTCTTACTGCTTCCGGAAATGAACCAAAAAAACTCGTCAGAAAACTTTTATGTTTTTCTTTCCGTATTTTCAGACAAGAACTTTATCCTTCTATTTCATTTCAGACAATCCTTTTTTCTTGCAAGTCATAACTTCAATTTAGAGTTAAATAAGCTATAATTGCTCTTATTATTTTATGAAGAGGTGAATGTAATGAAATATCAGATATTAAATAAGGAGCATCAGGAACATATCGAACAGGAGAAACTTGCCCCTTATGCCATGAAAAGTAAAGATACGCTGGGCAGACGGTACCCGCAATCTCCTGAGCTGATGCGTACTGAGTACCAACGAGACCGTGATAGGATCATTCATTCCACCGCTTTCCGAAGATTGAAATATAAAACACAGGTCTATGTAATATATGAAGGGGATTACTATCGCACCCGCCTTACCCACACGCTGGAAGTATCTCAGCTTGCCCGCTCTCTAAGCGCGTATCTGAATCTCAACCAGGATCTTACGGAAGCTATTTCTCTTGCCCACGACCTGGGCCATACTCCTTTCGGACACAAGGGAGAAGTAGCCATGAACAGGTTAATGAAAGATGAAGGAGGGTTTGAACACAACAGTCAAAGCCTGCGGGTGGTAGAACTCTTAGAGGAACGCTATCCAGATATTCCGGGATTAAACCTTACTTTTGAAGTACGGGAAGGTCTTATTAAACATACTACTGCTTATGATCAGCCCCGAAAAAATGACTATCTGCCTGACAGGTCCCCCACTCTCGAAAGTCAGGTGGTTAATGTGGCGGATGAAATCGCCTTTAATAACCATGATCTTGACGATGCTTTGAAAGCTCAGCTTATTGAACTGGAAGATCTGAAACAATTCCCCTGGCTCTGGTCTATCTTCACTCAAATGAAAAAGAAATATCCCGAGGTGCCGGATAAATTTTTAAAGTATAAAATAATTACCACCTTAATCGACGACCAGGTTCAGGATATTCTGCAAACCACCCTCGCTCATTTTAAGAAACATAAGATCCAATCTCTGGAAGATGTGAGAAACTGCCCGGTCCAGCTGGTCAACTTTTCTCCTGAAATGCATGAAAAATTACAGGAACTCAAAAAGTTTTTGTATGCCAATGTTTACCATCATCCACGCGTTATAAAAATATCTCTGAAAGCGGAAGCTTTTATCACCCGTCTCTTCGAATGGTACAGCAAGCACCCTGAACAACTTCCCAAAAAGCATCAGCAAAAACTAAAAGAGGGCTTTGATAGTAAGAAAAGAATTATTTGCGATTATATAGCCGGAATGACCGACCGATACGTAAATGATGAGTATCGTCGCTGCTTTGAACCCTTCGAAATAATGTAAACAACAGATGGATTACAGGCAACTCATACACAATTATTTTTCACAACGACCCTTCAAAGAACCTTATTTCCAGTATCTGCAGGCAGATAACCGTCCTTTTTTGAAGAAAACAGTCGACAGGGTTTGCCGGCAAATAGACAACCCACAGGGTCATCTCTTTTTACCTCCTGACAGGAGTCTACTTTTTTATGCCGTTCCCAACCAGTTTCGCTCATCAGTTTACGGGGAGCCCTGTTATAGTGTCCCCACCTGTCTTACCCTGCAACAAGAAGGGTTCAGAAAGAACTGGCCCCTCCTTCGCAATCAACTTCCCACCGGTATTTATGAGATTCAAAAAGATTTTATTCTTCATAACGAATGGCAGGAATACATTCAAGCCGGCGCTTTTTCACCTGGTATCGGTTTAAAAATGGTGTTAAAAAGAGAAAATGCTCCATCATCGAAAGACCTACCCCCTTCAATAAACATCAGACCCGCCAGACCTGAGGATCATGCTTCTATTCAGGAAATCATCAGCGAATATCAGGGGAACTATCTCTTCCACTCTCCTTTCTTAACCAGAAGTGCCACTACCATATTGTTTCGTAAATGGGTGGATTTTGCTACCGAAGAGCTGGGCAGCAAGCTATATGTTATGACCGAGGAGAAAAGAGTGGTCGGCTTACTCAATTGCATGGAAGCCTCTTCTTTTTCCCGGCAGATTGGCAGGAAAGTAGGAATAATAGATTTCATTATTTTGAAAACTTCCTGCAGGGGAAAAAGATATGGTGATCATCTCCTCCTGTATGGTATACATAACATATTTTCTGACTATGATTTCATCGAATTACAGACATCACTGCAAAACCTTCAGGCAGTAAACTTTTATACCCGTCACCAGTTTCGACTTCTGGACAGACGTGTTATCATTCATTTCAAAATATACCCTTCCCGCAATAGCGCCACATATACCGGGAAAATAACGAAAAGTTGAAGTGTTTTTTTAAGGAGGGATGTTAAAAGCAAAAATGAACACCTTATAATCTTCAACAAATTGCAGGAGAAAGTTATCAGCTTCAATTATTTCTCCGGAATTAATAATGATGTTATTGCAATTAGAAAACATAGGATTATATTTAGAAGGAAGAGAAACAATTGAAGAAAAACTGATTTTTATGTGGTGAAGTAAGATGAAAAACACAAAACAAGAGAGTACTTACTATCTTCTCGAGCAAAAAGGCAAAAATAAGGGTGCTATGTACCCCTTATCCCGGGTATTTGTCACCATTGGAAGAAGCAAAAGCACTGATATTTGTATCAGTGACCTTTTTATTTCCGGTATTCATGCCCACATTGAAAAAAAAGGGGGACGTTTTTATTTACGTGATGAAGGGACCTGGCGGGGCACCCAGGTAAATGGTGAAAATATTACGGAAATCCCCCTGATGGACGGAGACGTTATTCGTATTGGTAAGACAGAACTGAAGTTTGTGATAGAAGCCTCAGATGCCGGGACACCTGCCCCCTCTGATAGCGTGAGTGCTCCTGAAAGTGACCACAAGGAAACAGAGGAAATAATTTCAGAAGAGAAAAACCCCCCTACCACGTCCGACTCTTTCAGGGACGATAGTCCGGAAAAGTCCAGGGAAACTGAATGGACCCCTGACGAAAAGGTGGCTCCACCTTTTGCGGAAGAAGAAGAGTTGCAGTTTATAAACGACGATTATGAAGACGAACTCTCTTTGCTGGAGCCGACTGATGAAGAGGAACTCCGTCCTGAAGAAGAATTTCCAGAAAACCATACCGATGAGGAAACTTCTTCCCAGGCCAGTCCCCGGGAGAAAGACCCCCCTCATTTTTCAGAAGATAAAAAAGATTCTTTTCAGAAACTATCTGAAAAGATAGATCTGAAAGACCCCGCTGTGAGGAAGTGGTATAACGGGTTAAAAAGCAACAAGCCAGCGCTAAGAAAATATGCAGCCAGGCAACTGGAAAAAATCACCGGTCAGAATATCGACCCCACACTTTTACAATAAAAAGGGCCTTCTGTTGAAATTTGCTGTTTTGTCAGATATACATGCTAATTTAGAAGCTTTTGAGTCTGTTTTGCTTCATCTCAGGGAACAAAAGTGCGAAAAGATCATCTTTCTGGGAGACTGGGTGGGTTATGGCCCAAATCCATGTGAATGTATCAGAAAGGGACAGGAATTATCCCATTTAATCAGTTTAGCAGGTAATCATGATTGGGCTGTAGTGAATAAAACTGATCCCGTCACTTTTAATATCGTCGCCAGGCAATCCCTGGGGTGGACTCAAAAACAACTGGGCGAAAATGAAACAGAGTTTTTAAAATCCCTTCCTGTAACACACATCATTGACAACCTTTTGTTTGTTCATTCCACCCCGGATGCTCCTACTCTCTGGAAATATATTATCACCAGAAAACATGCTGAACACGGCTTTCATGTCATGCAGAAAAAAGGGGTGTCTGTTGCTTTCGTTGGCCATACTCACTTTTCAGGTTATTTCACGCAATATAAAGGAAATATCACCTTTACACCAACCCCCCAACAAGTTTCTTTGTCCCCGGAAGCCCGGTACATTATCAATGTAGGAAGTGTCGGACAACCCAGAGACCATAATCCAAAAGCATGTTATGGAATATATAATACCGAAGCGTCTTCCTTTACTTATTACAGGATTCCCTATCCACTGGAAGCCGTCCAGAACAAAATTATTGACGCCAGTTTACATCCTTTTTTAGCTGTTCGCATTGCAAAAGGAGTTTAAATTGTATGATGTCCGAGAATATCAAAAAGCGCATAGAAAAACTACGCCGACTTATCGAAGAACACAATTACCGGTATTATGTGGAAAACAATCCTACCATCTCTGACCTGGAGTACGATGCTCTTTACAAAGAACTGGAAGAATTAGAAGAAAGATATCCCCGGTATCGGTCTCCTCATTCTCCCACTCAGCGAGTAGGAGCCCATCCTGTAAGTGAACTTCGCAAAATACAACATCCCATGCCTATGATGAGTATTTCTAATACTTACGAGCCTGGTGAACTGAAAGATTTCGACCGCCGGTGTCGCAACCTGTCAGGAAAAGATATTCTCAGCTATGTGGTCGAACCCAAAATCGATGGTGTAGCCGTGACACTTATGTACGAGAATGGAACCCTCAGTTATGCAGCTACCAGAGGCGATGGAACAACCGGGGAAGACGTAACCCATACTGTCAAAACAATTTACTCTATTCCCTCTACTCTGAAAAGTGCTCCCATTCCTTCGCGGATTGAAGTCAGAGGAGAAATATACTTTGAAAACGAGGATTTTGAAATTCTCAACGAGAAAAGACAAAAGGAAGGAAAACCTTTATTTGCTAATCCACGGAATGCCGCTGCCGGAACCATCAAGCTTCTTGATCCGCGGATAGCTGCAGAACGTCCTCTTAAAGCCTTTTTGTACACTTTTGGTCTGGTAGAGAATATCGACCTTCCTTCCCAACAGGTACTGCGTTTGAGTTGGCTCAAAAAAAATCTGTTTCCCGTGAACCCCCATTATAAAAAGTATAATAACGTCCAGCAAGTGGTAGAGTCTCTTTCCGAATGGGAGGACCTCATGAAAAGTCTCCCTTACAATGCAGATGGAATCGTTATCAAAATTAATGACATTTCCCTGCATCCCATTCTGGGATCAACCCTGAAGAGTCCTCGCTGGGCAGTTGCCTATAAGTTTACCCAGGAACAGGCTTTTACCACCATAAAGGATATACGATTACAGGTGGGACGAACCGGAGCTATCACCCCTGTAGCAGAACTGGAACCTGTCAGATTGGGTGGAACCACGATCAGTCGGGCTTCTCTTCATAATCCAGATGAAATAGAGCGCAAAGACATTCGTAAGGGAGATACTGTTATCCTTGAAAAAGGTGGAGGAATCATTCCCAGGGTCGTGTCGGTGGTAAAAGATGTCCGGTCAGGTAATGAAAAGCCATTTAAACTCGGTACCGGCTGTCCGGAATGTAATAGTCCTCTAAAAATCAACCAGGACGAAGCAGTTCCCCGTTGCGAAAACATAAACTGTCCTGCCCAACTAAAAGGACGTATCCTGCATTTCTGCAGCAGATATGCCATGAATATTGAGGGAATGGGCCCTGCACTGCTAGATAGTCTTTTGAAAGAAGGGATGATATATAAAGTGACTGACCTCTACACCCTCCGGACTTCCCGGCTCCAACAGCTTGAAAGAATGGGAGAAAAGTCTGCCGATAATCTTCTTCGGGAGCTGGAACGTTCGAAAGATGTGTCACTTTCCCGCTTAATATATGCCCTGGGAATACGTCATGTGGGATTACGAAGTGCACAAATTCTCGCACGGCATTTCACCTCTCTTGATGAAGTGGCCAGAGCCTCTGAAGAGGAATTACTCTCCCTTCCCGAGATTGGTACTACTATGGCTCGCAGCATCGTTCAGTTCTTTCAGATATCAGAAAATCAGGAACTGATAGAAAACCTGAAAAAATACGGTATAAAAACAGAAAAAAGTCAATCAGAAAAAAGTGCTGACAGGGAAGAAAACTTTTTTACAGGAAAGAATTTCGTTCTTACCGGTGCCATGGAAGAATTTACCCGAAGTGAGGCAAAAGAAATTATCGAACAGTATGGAGGTCGGGTTACAAGCACTGTTTCCGGCAATACAGACTATATCGTACTGGGAGAAAATCCGGGCTCAAAGCTTGATAAAGCCCGAAAATATGGTATTTCTATTCTCAGGGAGCGTGATTTTGAGAAAAAGATACGCCTTACTCAAGGAGAATAATAGATGAAAAGAATAATATGTTTCCTGGTGATGCTGATTCCCCTTTTTCTGATGGGAGAAGAGGTGTCCCTGGAAAACTTTCTGGAAAAGTTTCACGATAATTATCCTGAAATATCCACTCTGAAAATTAATTTTGTTCAGACAAAACATTCCCCTATGTTTCTGGAACCCATTCAGGCTGGGGGTTCTTTTTACTATATGCAGACAGATAACGGAACTCCTCTTTTACGCTGGGAATACGCACCCCCCTATGAAGGATGGGGAATGATAAAGGACAACACGTATTACGCTTATACGCGCAAATTAAACCAGCTGGAAGTGTATTCCTTTGAACAATACAGGCACTACCAGGAACTGCTGGGAGCACTGGACTTTTCAGAAGAGACAATAAAAGAACTGGTAGAGGAGAGGTATTCTCTGGAAATAGTGGAAAAAGAAGATAGATTTCAAATGCTCATTCAGTCGAGGGAAGAACAACCTGCCTTTGCAGCTATACACCTCTATTTTCAAAAAGATGGACTGGAACCTGTTCAAATGACATATTATGAAGATACAGAGGAGTATGTCAGTTTTCGTTTTCAGGAAAAGAAAGTCAATCCCGAACTTACAGAGGATCTTTTTGAATTACAGGTGCCTGAAAACACCACCATCGTTTCCGAAGAAGAAATTCAGAGAATGCTTCAATAATGAAAAGAATGATCGCCTTTTTGTTTGCTGTTTCCATGGCTTTGGGATGTCTTCAAACATATCAAAGACATCTTGAGACGAAATACAACAAAGTGCACTACGATTTTTTTGAAAACCGGACACTGGAACCCGGGTTGGAAATCATGCTGGTGGATGCTCTTATGGAAGAAACCATGAAAGGACGACATTTGCAGGTAAGTCGCAAGGATAACGCCGATCTGATAGTAAGGGGAACCCTGAATTCTCTCGACCAGGAAGTGGTGGGAAGAGACCATCAAAGGGCCGTGACCCACGTAAGAATCACCCTGAAGGCAGATGTTGAACTCTATGAACCCGGGAAAATCATTCCGTTTCGCACGTTTGAAAATATAGAAGCCACAGGAGATTATTTCCCTGATGTACGCCGTGATTTATTAGTCACCAAGGAAGAAGGAAAAGCCATTGCCAGCCAGGCTCTGGCACGGGAACTCGTCCATCAGATTCTTTACGGAGAGGGACAGCAATCAGAATGAAACATGTTCAAGGGAGAATAAACCAATCATGAGAAAACAAATATTTCTGAAAGTACTCCTTTCCATACTTCTTTCCTTTTCACTCACCCTGCTCACAGCCAACAACGAGGAAAAGGAAGAAGCAGATTCTCATCCCCTGGAAAGAGAACACCTTCTCTTCCAGGAAGAGATCGACTATGTGGAGGAAATGGAACAATTCGAGGAAAAATGGAAAGCATTTTTTGAGGAAACCGGTTATCCTCAGGATTATATTTCTCTGGAATTTATGCACGACCAACCAGAAATTGTGGAAAGAACTGTATCTTTTCTGCGCGCCCACTGGCTCATAAAAGCATCCATTAATACGGGAGCACTTCGTAATGATTTTCTTCCCGGGCTGGAAAATCTTTTATCAGAGTTTGCCGCAGAAAAGGAGACTTTAACCGTCTCATCTTCTTCTCTACATGATGGACGCCTTATTTTTACTTTTCCGGAAATAACAGAATTTTTACGGCATTATCGTCCTGAGAGAGAAAAAGATTCATGCTGGTTTTTTGTTTTTAAAGGAGAAAGCACCTCTCCTGGTTCCTTCGAAGTTGAAGCATACCTTCTCCGGAACCTAAAATCCACTTTTGAAAAAATCCTGGATCAGCATCAACTTGATCCCAAAACTTTGATGAGAGTGGGCTTTTATGATAATGAAGAAGACCCCTTTCGTGAAGATGTTATTCATCCCAGGAAGGCCCCCAATTATCGTACACATAGCGTCTATGATCCCGCCCGGGAACGAGAGATAGGAAAAGAATATGTTCCTTTTGAGTCTCTTAACAGGCGGCAGATTCTGTATGAATATCACGGAAATTATCTCTTTTTTCCCTATCTGCGAACGAACCGTTTCTATAGCACTGACTATTACTTTTCCGTTTTAAGCAATATTTCGCCGGAAGAAATGAATAAAATAACCGCCGTTGAGCCTTTTATGGCAAAAAAGCCTTATCTGGAAGAATTAGAAGAAGAGTTGGAAGAAGAGCTGGAAGAAGCAGAGGAATTAGAAGAGATAGATGAAGCCGACTTACTGGAAGAAGACCCTGAGACAATAGAAGAAGAATGGGAAGGGATGGAAGAGTTACACGAAATGATGGAGCAGGATTCTTAAGGCATCTTAAAATCCCAGCCATTCAAACAAACGGGGCAATTGGTTATCCCAGTAGTGCCAGTCATGTTTTCCCTGCTTTTCTTCAAAGGTCAAAGAAAGGCCCATATCCCTGGCTTTTTGTGAAAACCTGAGGTTCTGCGAAAACAGAATATCCTCTTTCCCGCAGGAAGCATACAAGCGAGGTACCTGACGTTCTTTTTCTGCACACCTCTTCATCAATGCCAGAAGGTCATCATCTGAACCGGCCAGCCGATTTAAATCGCCAAAGATATTGCTCCATTCCTCTTTACAGGCTTCACTTTCCTTACACACCGGTAAATAATCCACTAAATCCAGTGCCCCGGAAAGACTGGCTGCCGCTGCATACCTGGAGGGATGTTTGAATGCCAGTCTGAAGGCCCCATAGCCCCCCATGGAAAGGCCTGCCACAAAGGTGTCTTTCCTATCATGTGAGACACAAAAATGTTTCTGTATAAAGTCAGGCAGTTCTTCGGAAATATATTGCCCGTATAATGGGCCCCTTACCATATTTTTATAGAAACTCCGTCCGGCATCCGGCATTACTATAACCAGGTTTTTACCCCAGGCATAGCGTTCCAGAGAAGTATACCTTGTCCATGCCGTGTAATCATCCGAAAGTCCATGCAACAAGTACAGCACAGGATAGGGCGGTTGTAAGGCCGGCGTGGTATACTTTTCCGGCATGATAAGCCGAAAGTTCTGTCCCTGTTTTAAGCTTTCCGAGAAAAACCTGCACTCCATGAGCGCCATAGCTTTATTTTCACTCCTTCTCTATTATCTTTCACCAGAGTACTGTCTTCTCTCAACTTCACTCTGCTTCAATGAGTAATACATCGCGTTTTTGTATCTTCAAAAAGAATGGATGATCAGCCGTCTTCTGGTATTCTTTTTTATCTGCACCTGAAAAGAGGGTACACTTGCCGGATGACTTTAAACCTGCCGGCAAAGACAATTTCACTTCATGAGATTGGTCTGATATATTTGTGACAAGGTAAAACTCTTTCCCTTCTGAAGAGGTCCAACGGGCAGCCAACACCGCTTTTTCTCGAATCGGCCATTTCCCGCCGAAGGGAGCACTGGCATCGTGACAGATGTCAGGATTACTGCCATCCACCTTTACC